>NZ_WHTD01000150.1 GCF_009379765.1 Actinophytocola sp.
GACAATCACCGCCGCGTTGGCGACCTGCACCGGCCCGTACCCGGCCACCGACCCACCAGCCGCGGCCCGCACCACACACCGACCGGCCGTGCCGCTGGCACCCGTCTCCGGACCGGCCAGATAGCCCACCACGACCACCGCAGCCGCCACCACGCCCACCTTCCCCACAACCGACATCACCGGTCACCCCCGTGCAGCCGCATAGCGTGGGCGTGCGCGTCGGCGGCCCACCGGGCGTAAATGTCGCGTTCGGACGGTGCAGTGGCGGTGTCATCGGCGACCTGGTGCAACACCGCCGCCTTCCGCTCATACCACGACGCGAGCGTCACCGGCCCGGCGTCCACCGCCGGCCGCGACCCAGCCAGCGCGGCGATCGCAACCAACGTCGCCATCACCGAGCACCACCCTCGACAGACACGTGGTCGGCGAGGGCGTCGGCGAGAGCGACGGCCGCGGCGGAGGGAACCACGACATGCTCACCGGTGACCGTCACGCCATAGGTGTCGAGCACCGGCCCGACGACCTCGGGCAGGCCTCGCTCGACCACGGCCCACTCGATGCCCTCACGGTGCGCGGTCACATGAAACGCGACCTCGGCGTCCTTCTCCCAGACCCTGACGCGGGACTGCTCCGCAGCCGGTTCGGTCAGCCACCGCACCCACCACGGCAGGGCCACCGCATCGGTGAACACCTGCACCGTTCCGGCGAGCACGCTCGCGCCGTGCAGCGGCAGGCCATGTTCGTGGGTCACCCGCACGATGGCGTGCAGCGTGTCGTCCAGTCCGAGCCGTACCATCGGCTTCTCTCCACTTCCGTCGTTGTGGTGGTGGTTGGGAGCCCCGACCCGGTGGGAATCTGCTTGCCGGCTTGTCTCCACCGGGCCGGGGTTGATCAGGGATGGGTGGGTCGTGGCGGGCGGCGGGCAGCGGCCCTCGCCGAGCAGGTGCTCCCGCTCCCGGCCCTCCGCAACGGGTGTGCCGTTGTGGTCGATCGGTCCGCGGTAGCCCGACTCACGCAGGTCGAAGAACCGGCGGTCGGCCGGCGTCTCCGGCTTGCCGTCCCAACGACGCGTGGTCGACGTCCTGCTCATGCTGCGATCTCCTCGTCCTCGGTTGCGTGTTCAGAAACGACAGACGGCGCGACGCCGTATTCGTCGAGGTGCCAACAGGTGTGGCACATGCCGTGCTCACGCGGCAGCACGTAGAAGGCATCCCCGGCCACACCGCTTGCAGATGCGGCGAGCGAGGTTGGCCTTGGCGAGCGCGGTGTGCTGGGCCGGGGACGCGGGCCGCTTCGGCACCGCCGTCGCGATCATGAACAGTTCGGCGAACACCATCCGGTTACCGCGGCGGCACCAGAAGTACAGGTAGGCCACCGGTTCTGCACCACCCGGCCGAAGGTTCATCGCCCGCAGTTGTCGGCGGGTCGCGAGCGTGCCGCGCGGCGCGATGCCGTAGGAGAGCAGCGGCAGCCCGAACCGGTGGCCCCGGATGAACTCCCAGCCCTGCGACCACGGCACGTCATCGGCCTTGATCCACGGGTACTGACGTCGCCCACTCACGACGGTGACCCGCTCTGGTCGTCGAGCAGATGCTCAAGCCGTTCGACCGCGGCCAGCACACCCCGGCTGTACTCGGTCAGCACCGCGCGGCCCTGCGCATCGGTCGACTCCTGCAGCGAGCCCCGCAGCTCCCGAACGAAGGCCACCAGCACCTCACCGGTCACCGAGTGCGCGCGAGCCGCCGCGTCGACCATCGGGCGCAGGTGCTCGCGGTCCCACTCCCCCTCGGCCTGAGCCTCACCCTCGCTGGTGGGCGGATGGGTGGCCGTGCCGCGCCACCCGCACTCACAACACGCGCGGTAGCCGGTGAACTCGCGGGTCGCATACGTCCACACCGCAGTCTCCGAACCGTCCGGCCGGACCCGCGCCACGTAACCCTCATGGCTGTAGGAATCGATCGCGTCCGCGTACGGCCCGCAGTAGACGGTGCCCATCACGCCACCTCATCCGTGGCCGACGCAGCCGCACGGGCCTGGCGGAGCGCGCGACGAACGCGCTCGATCACCCAGGCTTCGACACGCAGCCGTTCGGCAACCTGCCGCGTGCTCTCACCCCCGCGGGTCAGCCGACGGACAGCCTCAACGAACTCCGGGCGCGTCAGCCGCACCCGCTCACCACGACACGCCAGATCAACCGCGATCTCATCGACGTACTCCGGGTCCGGCTCCAACTCCCGCGGCAGGTCAAACAACACCACCGCACGCTCATCGTCACGGATCGCCCGCTCCCAACACACCCCACACGCCACCCCACCAACACACGAGGAAGCCAAGCTCAAGCCCAGATGCGCGGCACAGTTCCGCGCCGCCACCTCCGCGAGAGGGTGGTGGGGTCCGAGGTGCCGACTGCTCATCTTCACTCCTACTCCGGATCTTGCATCCTGGCCTAGGCCAGATGCGATTACTAGGACAGTAAGTAGGCCAGGCCTGATCTGTCAAGGGTTTGGCCTAGGCCAGTTAGACTGGAAGCACCGTGCGGAAGGGGATCGGATGCCAGTGCAGCGCGAAGAGGTCGCTCAGGTGCTGCGGGACCGCATCATGTCCGGCGAGTACAAGCCAGGCGACAAGGTGCCGAGTGTCCGGGCACTCAACCGGGAGTTCGGCGCCGCGCGGGACACGGGGGCAGCGGCTGTCCGCCTCCTCGCAGAAGAGGGATTGGTTTCCGTCCGGGACAAGCGGTCCGCGGTCGTGCTTCCACCAGACGAACGGCAGACGCCGAACGAAGGCGTCGCCGACGCCAAAGCGGAGTTGCTTGCGCTTCGAGACGACGTAGTCGCCCTTCGGCAGCGGCTTGACGACATGGCGCAGCGAGTTACGAGCGCGCTGTCCAAGCTGAGGCGCTGAGCCGGCGTCGGCGTGATCTCCATGGCTTCATAAAACGGCCTTCTGACCAGCGACAACAGGGCACACTGAGGGGCACACTCGCACAGGCGGGCACAGTTCGGGGGTGACATGGAGCGCAACCAGCAGCTCACCGCACTGATGCGCGAGGCAGGGTTCCTCAAGGCCGATGGATCAGTTGGGTTGAAGGTTTTCGCCCGCGCGGTTGGCCGACACGCTGGCCGGGAGTTCAAGCACACCTACGTCCGGCGGTGGATGGACGGCATGGTTCCCCGCGACAACGGGGTTCGTCGCGCCATCACGCAAGCGTTGGCCGAACGTCTCGGCAGGCCGGTCGGCCTGGACGAAGTCGGCTATGGGCACACCCAGAACCTGCCACCGGACCTGGGCTTGGCGTACTCGGAGAACATGGCGAACGGGCTCGATGCGGTGGCTCGCCTCTGGCAAGCCGACCTCGACAGCGCGGCCGTACTGCTGGACGCACCGGCCAACGTTGGCGCGTGGAACGACGCGGCGCTGTCTTGGCTCGTGTCCACGCGCCGCGACGTGACCGGCGGCGCCGGCAAGCGCATGGTCGGCCCGGCGGACATCGCCGGCATTCGCAGCATCACGGAGATGTTCGACCGGCTTGACGGTCAGCATGGCGGCGGCCATGCGCGGCGGGCACTGATCGAGTTCCTTCGAACCGACGTGGCCGGCCTGCTTCACGGCTCGTACAGCGACCAAGTTGGCCGCGATCTGTTCAAGGAGGCCACCCAGGCCACTCTGCTCGGCGCCTGGATGTCCTACGACGCAGGCTTGCACGGTCTGGCGCAGCGGTACTTCATCCAGGCGCTCAGGCTGGCACAGTCGACCGGCGAGCGCCTGCTCGGCGCGAGCGTCCTGGACGCGATGAGCCACCAGGCCACGTTCCTCGGGAAGTACCGGGAGGCGGCGAACCTGGCGCGCGCCGCTCGGATGGGGACGGAAACTGCGGGCTCAGCGAGCGCATCGGCGCACTTCTACGCGATGGAGGCGCGGGCCCTGGCACGGCTGGGTGACGCTGCGGAGTGCGATCGCGCGCTGTCGGCCGCAGTTCGGGAGTTCGAGCGGCGGAGCGCCGACGACCCCGCCGATTGGTTCGGCTACTTCAACGAGTCCGAGTTCGCCGCCGAGCTGGGCCACTGCAACCGCGACCTCGGGCGGGCGGTCCACGCGAGCACCTACGCATCCCAGTCGCTCGGTCCGACGCCGAGCGGATATGTGCGCAGCGACTTCTTCGCGACGATGGTTCTTGCCGATGCATACCTTGACCAGGGCGAAGCTGAGCAGGCGTGCAAAGTCGCGCTCGATGCGTTGCGCATAGGCGAACAGCTCAAGTCCGCTCGGTGCGGGGCATACGTCGGCGAGTTCCGGGTGCGGCTATCCCGCATCGAAGATAGTTCCACCGTTAGGGAATTTATCGAGCAAGCGTCACAGACGCGACTCTGGGCGCCGCGAGACGCTAGAACGGTGCCCAATCGCGGCGAGCGCCGCCGGACCTGATCGATGCGATTCGCTTACGCACTTCATTCGCGGCGCGCTGGTCCGATTCAGACTTTCCGCCGAGCCATAGCGTCATTGCGATCTCGCGATAATCGGCGAGAACTGGATATCCTTCCCATTTCGTTATATCGAAACCGTAGACGGACACGAACGTCCGGTATTCCTCATCGGTGTGCCAGCCAAACCGGTCGTAGAATAGGGCTGTCTGCACGAGATCCCATTCACGGTGTCCAATTGCGACACTGTCTAGGTCGATCAACACCGGGTCGCCATCCCTACTCATGATCACGTTGCCAACGTTGGCGTCGCCGTGAATCACGCCTGGCTCGAGTGCGAAGCTCAGCGACTCGTACCTGTCATGTAGTTCACCGATCCGCCTCCGCACAAAATCCTCGTCGCCCGTTTCCAGAGAACGCAGGTTCGAAAGTCGTTCGCCCAACTCAACGAATGGGCACGTTGTCGGCAGCATCAGTTCTGCGGGAGCCGTGAGTGAATGAAGACGGCGAATAACGTCGGCCACGTGCTGTATTGGAGCGTACTCGACTCGTTCTGACGCCGACTCCCAGAACGTGGCCAAATGCCCATCAACGTCCACCGGCTGGGCAATGTCAACTGCACGCGTAGACGGGAACACTTCCGATTCCAGCCAACGCGCGACGGCAACATGTCGGCGGACGTTCTCCAACGTGTCGCCGTCGCGAGTGATCCGCACGATCACAGGTTTCGCGAGCCGGTAGACCGCGTTCGAGCCCAAGCGGACCAACTCCGCCCCGGACGGATCGACGCCGGCGCGCTCACATGCACGCACGAGCACGTCGTGCGCTGAGTCCTCCGTCAAAGCCACTGTTCTGGCCAACACGCAACCCTTCGTCCACGGTGGGTCAAAGTCAAGTCTTCCACGCTTGGCCGGGGTGGCCAGGACGCCTCCACCCACCATCGCGCTGTCCAGGTACCCAAGCCGCCCCGCGTCCCCGAGCCGGCAAACCACCCACGCTTCTACGCCTACAGCCCCCCGCCACCTGGGCCGTGGAGTCCCTAACCGGAGCGGCGTGGTGTCTGGGTGTCCGGCAGCAAGCCCCCCCGCAAGAGGGTCACTGAGAAACCCTGCGAGTGCCCGATGTGTGCCCAACAGACTGGAGCGATACCATACGAACACCTCGTTATTGCTGGTCACAGCCCCAGCGACGGTGGTCAGCGCCAAGCCCTCCGGAGGCAGGTGTCGCAGGTTCGAATCCTGTCAAGGGCGCCCACTCATCTCACTCCAGAACCGCCGCTGACCAGCACTTATGCTGACCCGGCGGCGGTTCTACCTTACCCGGCTGACCACAATCAACTCCGGCGATCTGCGGGTGCCCGTGGACAATGCGTGGGCAAATCTCGCGGCGCAGCCCGCGGCGGGTGCGCCACCGCCGGCGGCACGTTGGTCGGCAGCTCCCTCGAGCCTCGATCGTCTAGCGCCAGGGTCGCCGGCCTCAAGGGCGCATGCGCGTCGCTTCGCGATGGCTTCGCCACCCTTGACTCCGGCGACCTGGCGCTACGTGACGGCCTGTGCGAGGGAGCCGGGGGCATCTAGGCAGCTGGAGGGTCACCTCGGTTCAGCGCCGCCCGCCGAATTCCCAGTTGTGGACCTCGATGTCGGCGTACCGATCCGACGTCAGGATGGCGCGTGCCGTGTCCGGGTCAGTAGCGCGGACCAACGCCGCCGTACCCAGCCAGCCGGTGCCGTCGTCGCTGAGCAGTGGTCCGTACGCGATCACGTCCGGATCGGGTGGCACGGCGAGGTCGGCGGCCTGCCCCGTGCCGAGGCCGAGCACCAGGTAACGGTTGCCGCCGGTCCGACCACCGGGGAATTCCCACATGGTTCGCCCCAGTGCATTGCGCCACCGGCACAGCAGCACGTCCCGGTACACGCCGGCCTGGTAGCCGGGCTCATCGAAGGCGAACGCGCGGGCGGCGGCGGGATCCGGCAGGTCGACGATGTGCACGCTGCCGGTGGGCGTGTCATCGCTGGTGAAGGTCGGGCCACGGGCGATCAGCTCCGCTGCGTACCCATCCATATAGGACCAGTGCTCTTCCACCAGCTCGTCGCGCAGCGCTGCGGAGCCGGGCCTGTCGCGGTGATAGCAGAAGAACTCCATATCGACAGTCTTCACCACGGCGGCCAGGACCTAGTGCCGCCTGTCGTAGGCGCTGACCTGCGGATACGCCCTCTGCGGACAATGCGTGAACAAACTGCGGCCCACCGCACGCCGGCGGGAGGCAAATCACCTGGTCAGCAGCTTGCGGCGAGTCGTACCCGCCTGGCCCTCCGGAGGCAGGTGTCGCAGGTTCGAATCCTGCCGGGGGCACCAGGAATGATTGTTTCGAACTTCGATCATGAAAAACGTGGTCGAAGTTCGTTGTGTTGGCGGCCATGCGGGCTTGGAAGTCCTCCGTGAGGACGGTCGCCCAAGAGCGTAGCGCCCGAGACCTGAGCCCATCGTCGTCGGCTGAGATGAGCACCTTCTCGAAGAAGAACTGGTTGGCGAGACGTCGTACCTGCGGCCCGCCGAGCCGGTAGACCTCACCGCAGCGGCCCACGAGAGCGAGGGCGCGAGTCAGGGTGTCCTCGATCTTGGCGAAGACCATCGTGGAGGTGGCGAGGACGCGCTCGGCTTGGCCGAGTCCTTGGTGATCCGTTCCTGTTCCTCACGGGCGAGGTCTTCAGGGATGGCTCCACTCACGACGCCACGGGCCAGTCGGCGGCGCTCCTGCTCCAGGTCTCCAACCCGCTGACGTGCGTAAGTGATCTCGGGTTCGGCTTGGCGTTGTTGCTGCGTAAGCTCCTCGCGCAGTCCTTCGCGGATGGTGTCTTGGAGATCTTCGGGCAGACGGATGGTGGTGTAGTAGCGCTCAACCGCTCGCTCGACGTCCTCGGCGATGAGGTAGGGCTGTTGGCAGGTGGTGCGGCGCTGGTGGCGGCCGAGGCAGAAGAAGTACAGGTTTTGGCCCTTGGCCTTCGTCAGGCACAGACGGCTGCCGCACTCGCCGCAGAAGACGCTCGACTTGAGGTAGTGGCGGTGGACGCGTTGGCGCTCGCCCGACTTGTCGTGCATGCGGAAGATCTCCTGGACGCGGTCAAACAGGGATTGCGGGATAAGTGGTTGGTGGCGGCCCTCGTACTCGACCCCTTGAATGTTGCGGGCGAAGCGGTCAGCCCAGCTGAAGAGCCTCGCGGGGGCGCGATGTCATCGAGCTCCGCGCCCGCCGCGCCGATCACCTACCGGCGCTCGCCGAAGCGCTCGCCCGGGCGCCGGCGCCGATCGGTGCCGACCCGCCGCTCATCGACCCGGCCGGCGCGCTCGGCGGCCCGGCAGGCCGGCTTCGCCGTCACCATCGCCGCGGTCGCGGCCCGCACCGTGCGCCAGTTCGTGCGCTCCCGGCAGCTGCTGATCACGACCTTCGTCGGCGGTGCCACCATCATGGTGCTGTTCCGGTACATCTTCGCCGGCGCCATCACCCCGGGCCAGGTCGCCTATGTCGACTTCCTCGTCCCCGGCATGGTGCTCACCAGCGTCCTGATCACCGGTACCGGCTCCGCGACCGGGATCGCCGACGACATCAGCCAGGGGTTCGCCGAGCGGCTACGGTCCCTGCCCACCAAACGGCTCGCCCTGATCGGCGGCCGGGTGCTCGCAGAGACCATCGTCGCGGCCATCGGCACCGACTTCTCGGCCGCGCTCGGCTTCGCCCTGGGGTTCCGGCTGCACGGCAGCGCCACGCAGGCGCTGGCCGCGTTCGGCATCTGCGTGGTCTGCGGGTTCGCGTTCGCCTGGGTGTTCGTCGTCCTCGGCCTCGCCGCCGGCAATCCGCAGGCCGCACAGGGTCTGTCGATGCTGGCGTACCCGGTGATCTTCGTCTCCAGCGCCTACGTCCGGGTCGACACGCTCCCCGGCTGGATGCAACCGGCCGCCGAGCACCAACCGGTCACCGCCATGTGCGACGCGGTCCGCTCGCTCGCCCTCGGCGACCCCGCCCTCGCCGGCCTGGCACACACCACCGGCTACTGGGTGCTCATGTCGCTGGCCTGGGCCGCCGGCATCACCATCCTGTTCGCCCCGCTCGCCGTGCTCCAATTCCACGGACGACGTAAGCCCGGCTCCGCCATGCTCGCCCGGCGCACGTCCCACGAGCGCTTCGGAGTTCCGAGCGCCCTGTCCAGTTTCGGCGAAGCCGATACCCGGGTGGTAGACGACTTCCTCGAGGATCTGGGTCGCGCGGTCGACAGTCCGGTGGTGCTGCGGACCGTTCTCGACGGCCTCGCCGGCGGCGATCACGGGCGGCGCAGTGCTCACGGCGGTGGTGCCGGTGACGATCGCCTGGTAACTCCGGCTTCGGTAGCGCCCGAACGGGCCTGCGCGGCTCCGCCCTTCGCTACGCTTCGTGGCGCGGAACCTGGGGAGGTGGTGGCGGTGACGGAGGCGGCGGACCCGTCCGGCGACACCGGCAGGCCCGATCCCACCGGGGCGACGACACCGACCGAGTTCGTCGAGGCGTTGCGGCGGCTGAAGCGATGGACCGGATGGGGTTACCGGCGACTCGAACGGCAGGCGGCCGCCGCCGGCCACGTCCTTCCGCGCAGCACCGTGACCGCGGCGCTGGCGCGCGACGCCCTGCCCCGCGAGGACCTGGTGGCGGCGTTCGCCCGCGCGTGTGGTTGTGACGACGGGGAAACGGCGCGGTGGGTCACCGCCCGCCGCGGTCTCGCGGCCGCGCCGGGCAGTCGGCCGCCGGACGGGACCCGCCCCAGCACGCCTGCGGCGCCGGCCGGCGAGCCACCGGACAACTGGCCCGCCGAGCGGCACGTCAGCGGCCGGGCCGCCGTCGTGTCACTCGCGCTCGCCGCGGCCATCGCCCTCGCCATGTACCTGATCAGCTCGGACAGCGCCGACCTCGCGGGCCCGCCGCCCGGCGGAACCGCGCCCGGTGGCTCCGCGACCCCGCCGATCATGCACCGCCCAACGGTCGGCACGGCCGCACCCCGCCCCACCGGGGCGTCCGCGACCTCGGCACGACCGCCCGCCACCACACCGAGCGGCCCGCAGCCCGCCGCCGCCCCCGGCACGACCGCCGCGGGTACGCGGGTCACCACTCAGACCAGTGATCGACCGGCGCCCACCAGCGACCCGACCGGGCCGCCCGCGACCTCCGGGCCCGCGCCGCCCGCGGCGATGCGGCAGTGCACCGACCTCACCTACCGTCACGAGGGCACCCGGCGCGTGCAGCTTCCGTCCTATGACAGCTCCGTGGACTGCGTGCTCAGCTACGGCGCCACCGGCGAGGGTGTGTCGGTACTGCAGACGGCGCTGATCTCCTGCAACAACGCGAGATACGTGACCCTGACCCACGTGTACGACCAGAAGACCGCCGAGGCGGTGGCCTGGATACAGGCGGCCAGCGGTGCTGAGTTCGCCGACGGCATCTACCGCGCAGACACCCGCAGCGTGCTCAACTGGGTGTACCACGACGGCACCGCCGGCACATGCGCCAGGTACGACGGCTGAGACCGAGCCTGGTTCCGGCCCGGTGACCAGGACTGACCGGGCCGGCCGGGACACTTCCCGGTCGCCACACCGCTGCCGTGAGCTGGGACCGCAGCGAGGACACCCGCGATGACGCAGCAGCCGCTCCGGCTGATCGGGCCGTTCGCGTTGAGCTTTACGAGATCCCAGGAAACGGAGTCAAACGATGCTGAGTGGTTTCAGGAGATCGGCCATGATCGCGGTGCTCGCGATCGGTGTGGTGTTGGCGATGGCACAGGCGGCCGCGGCGACCCCGGCGACGACACCGGTCGCCGCGAGCGCAGCCACCGCGAGCACAGCGGACGACGTAGGCGTGCTCGCGTCGGTCACGTGCACGAACGGTCGGCTGTGCATCTACAAGGACACCAACTTCAACGGGCTCGCCCGACGCTTCACGGTCAGCGAGAACGACTACCGGACCGTCAACTGGTGGAACTTCGCCACTGGTCAGGAAACCAGCGACAACATGGACAACGACGCCTCGTCGGTCATCAACAAGACCAGCACGTGGATCCGCCTGTACCAGGACGTGGGCTACAACGGGCGCGTCATCTGCATGGGACCGCAGAGCTCCGTGCACCGGCTGGGGCTGTTCACCTTCGACCCGCTGTTCAACCGCACCATGGACAACCGGGTCAGCGCGCACAGCCTGACGCGCACCGACACCTGTGACTTCCGGGTCGAGCGCAACCAGAACCTGTAGTGCGCAACGCCGGGGCGCCTTTGCGCGGAGGCGCCCCGGCTCCGCGCGCACGCGGGGTGGTGCCGCGGCGCAGTCATGCTGTGTGATGGTCGGCATGGCTGAGCATGTCGTCGTGATCGGAGCCGGCGTGTACGTGCGGCGGTGACAGCCTCGCTGACGCGCCGGGGGCGCGCGCGTCAGCGTTGTGGACGCCGGTGCTCCCGCTGGCGGCACGTCCGGTGCGACGTTCTCGTGGACCAACTCATGCGGCAAGCAGCCCCGCGTCTACCACGACCTCAGTGTCGCGAGCATGGACGCCCACCGCCGGCTCGCGGCAGAGGTGGGCGGCGGCGACTGGTACCACGGGACCGGCAACCTGGAGTGGGCCGAGGACAACACCGCGCGCGAGGAGTTGCACCGCGTAGAGCCGGGTGATCCGGCCGTTCTCGACGACCACGCTCACCGCGGTGTTGATCTCGCCGCCGATGTCGATGCGGGCGGCGGGCTCACCGTTGAGCCACCCGACCGTCTCCCGCGCGCTCGCGGCGATACCGGCATACTTCGCGAGGAAGCCCGCCACCTGTGATTAGGCTTCACGTCATGTCCGGCGACCTCGGTTTCCGCTGCTCGCGCTGCGGTGAACACCACGCGACGCCGCCCCTGTCGTTCCACAGCGAGGCGCCCGACTACTGGACACCGGATCTAGCCGCCAACCCGGACAGCGACCTGAGCTCCGACCAATGCGTCATCAACGGCGAGCACTTCTTCATCCGCGGCCTGATCGAGATTCCCATCCTCGAGACCGACAACGTCTTCGCCTGGGGCGCCTGGGTCTCCCTGAACAAGACCAGCTTCGCCCGCGCGCAGGAGCGATGGAACGAGGTCGGCAGGGAGGACGACGCACCCTACTTCGGGTGGCTGTCCACCGAGTTGACCAGCTACACGCCCACCACGATCAACCTGAAGACCAACCTCCACACGCGTCCGGTCGGGTTGCGCCCGTTCATCGAACTGGAGCCCACCGACCATCCGCTCGCCGTCGACCAGCGCACCGGCATCACCCGGGCACGCGTGCAACAGATCGCGGTGCGGCTGCTCCACTCCCGTTTCCCAGACGAGGGCGGGACCTAAATGGACGGCTTCCCGGGGAGTGTCATGGTGCCGTTGCCGACGATGGTGGCGTGCCCGCCGACGATGACCTCGGTGAGCCGGCCGTTCTCCTTGTGGGCGGTGCCCTCCAGGGCGCTGGGGCGGCCCATGGCAACTCCCTGGTCGATCTGGAGGCGGTAGGTGCCGTTCTGCTCCGGTGACCGCTGGGCGAGGCTGGCGACCAATGCGGCGCATGCCGACCCGGTGGCGGGATCCTCGTCGACGCCGACCGCGGGTGCGAAGAACCGGGCGTGCAGGTGTGCGCCGTCGCGGTAGTCGCCGGCGAAGAAGTAGAGGTGCGGTGACCAGCCGTCGGCGATCTCGGCTGCCCATGCGGCCTTGTCCAGGACGGCGCGGTCCACCAGTTCCCGGTCGGCCAGGCGCACGAAGCAGAACTTCAGGCCCACGCCTGCGTACCAGCTCTCGGCGATGGCGTCCTCGGGCAGCGCGAGGGCCTTGGCGATCGCAGCGGCCGGCGGCGCTTCGTCGGTGGTCTCGTAGTCGGGAAACCGTAGGTGAAGCCGTATGGTCGACCCGTCGACGGCGACGGTGACAGGTCCGATGCCCTCCTCGAAGACGAACTGCCGCTCAGCGGCGTCTCCCTTGCTGAGGCTCGCGAGGACGGCGGCGGTGCCCACGGTGGGATGACCTGCGAACGGCAGCTCCTGGTTCGGGGTGAAGATCCGGACCTGGCAGGTATGGGAGAGGTCGCGGGGCGGCAGCACGAAGGTGGTCTCCGAGAAGTTGAACTCCCGCGCCAACTGCTGCATGGTCCCATCGGCGATCCCCTCGGCGTCCGGGAACACCGCCAGCTGGTTTCCGCCGAAAGGCCGATCGCTGAACACGTCAACCAGAGTGAACTCGAATCCCATGGCTCAGGCCACCACCACGTCCATCTCGACTGCCGCGCCCAGCGGCAGAGCGGCCACACCGATCGCCGTGCGCGCGGGGTATGGCTCGGTGAAGTGCCCGCTGTATGCCTCGTTCATCGCGGCAAAGTCCGACATGTCGGTCAGGTAGACACCGACGCGAACCACGTCCCCCAGATCCTTGCCCGCCGCTTCCAAGGCCGTCGCGAGGTTGCGGAGGATCTGGTCGGTCTGGCGGGCGGCGTCGCCGTCGATCAGCTTGCCCGTGACCGGGTCCTGAGCCACCTGCCCGCTGAGGAACAGCAGTCCACCGCCGCGCACGGCCAGCGAGAACGGACCGACCGGCGCCGGAAGCTTGTCACTGGTGATGGCGTCGCGTGTCATGGCCACTGACTTCCTCCTCCTACTTGTACCTGCGTGATGGCAGTGCTCGCGGGGCAGCGGCCGATGCTGGTCGCCCCGCGGTGGACCTCATCCCTCTGGCCGGAAAGCGCGACGGGAGCGTTTCAGCCTGCGAGGCCCATCCGACGGGCCATCCCACTGATGGCCGCGGGCGCGCTGCACGCTCCCATGTGGATAGAAGCGGCCTCATACCGGCCCCATGGGCGCCAGATGTGGCGGGAGCTGGTCGGCGAACTGCGCCTGCCCTTCGCCGAAGGAGAAGTTCTCCGGCGGAATCTCCAGCAGCGTAATGAAGACATCCGCTGGCCGGACTCCGCACTCCGCGGCCAGCAGCTCGGCGATACGACCATACAGCGCCTTCTTCTGCTCGGTCCCGCGGCCGGCGGCGAGTGTGATCGGACCTTCCCATCGCGATGAGAACAAACGGCACAGCATCCTCCAGACATCGGACATCAGACATCGGACAGGCGGTCGCTGCTCTCCCGCAGCCGGCGCAGCCGCGCGAGCAGGTCAGCGACGTCGGCGTCGCCGAACTCGTCGGCGACCATCCGCTGCACCCGCTCCCACAGCGGATACGCCTCCGAGCGCTTCCGCGCCCCGAGGCTCGTCAGCCGCAGCAGCCGACGGCGGCGGTCCGACCCGACCGTGTTCTCCACCAGTCCCGAGACCACCAGCGGCGCCACCTCGCGTGTGCATGTCGTGCGCTCCATCGCCAACCGCCCGGCCAACTCGCTGACCGACAGAGGCCCCTCCTCAGCCAGCCGGGACATGATGCTGTAACCGGTCACCCGCAGGCCCACCTGCGACAGCGCACGGTCGTAGAGCCGATTAACAGACCTCGTCACCATCCGCAACGAGGCACACACACAAGCACTCTCCGCTGGTTCCACAGAAAAGAGTGTATATGCACCTATCTGCCGCATCAAGCCTGTGAGTAGCCGCATAGCGGTCTTGCGTCGCGCCCGGTGAGGTCGAGGAGGCAGCCTTCGCGTCATGCTCACAATGGATTGGCCAGGCTGTGAGGTGGCCGGTCGCCGCTCCGGCCAGCACGCCCGGTTCGACACCCCGGCGGCGTGCGGTCAGAAACCAGACAAGACGAAGTAGGGGCTCAACAGGATCACCGCGACAAGCGGAACAGCCTGCCATTTGGTGGGGGTCGATGGGCCTGAGAGCGTGGTCCGGCCGGCAGGACCCGTCACAGGCGCTGAGATCGCAATCCGGCCTACGGACCGCCGCTTCAGGACATTCGTGTGGGCGCCGAAGCGAGCAGCGCTACCCCGAGCGGCGCGGTTCGTTCAGTCGGTAGTCGACAGCAAATTGAGTCGGTGTGCAGCCGTCGCGGCCTGTACGCGGCCGGGGACGGCTAGTTTCGTCAAGATGTTCGACACATGCGTGCTCACAGTCTTCGCCGAGATGTACAGCTCGGCGGCGATCTGGCGGTTGGTGTGCCCCTCCGCGAGCAGCCGCAGCACCTCAAGCTCTCGGTCGGTCAGGCCATGGCGGCCGTCCGGCCGGCCTTCGGGTTTCGTGAGGGAGAGGCGAAGCGCCTTGGCCAACCGGTCGATCTCGGCGCGCAATGGGGTGGCGCTCAGCCGGTCGGCGTGTGCGGCGGCAGTCCGGAGGCGGACGGCGGCGGTGTCGTGATCGCCGGTCTCGATGGCCGCCGACGCCGCCGCCAGCAGCGCCTGCGCCCGGGGGTAGGGCTCGCCCAGCTCGGCCCACGCCTCGGCGGCGCGGTCCCACGCGGCCGGTGCGGGATCGGACACCGCGGTGAACGTCAGCCGGTGTGCCCGCTGCACTGGGCCGAGCACCGGCAGCTCACCTGCCAACGACCGCAGCCGCGGGAGAAGCTCGGGCACGTGCGCACCCGACACCAGCATCGGCCACAGGTAGCGCGGGCTCGTCTCGATGTCCGGCAACGTCAACGTCTCCGCCACCAGCGCGGCGGCCTCCGCGTGCCGGCCCTCGGCAAGCCTCAGGTCGACTTCCAGCCGTGCGAGGGGCAGCAGATCCTGCGTGTCGGGATAGCCGCGAGCGAACACCTCGCGGGCGTACGCGACCGCCGTCCCCGCCTCGGCGAGATCGCCACGGGCCAGCCGGATCGTGCCGTCCAGCACCAGAAGGTAGGCGTCGAGGCCGGGGATCGGCGGGTGGCCGAGCGCGTGTTCGACGGTCTCGGCGGCCTCGTCCCAGCTGCCGACGGCGATCAGCGACTCGGCCAGGTTCGCCGCGTGGACCGGTCCCGAGGTCCGCGCCAGACCGGCCGCCGCGCACACCGCGAGGCCGCTCCGGGCGGCAGACGCCGCCGCATCGTAGCGACCTTCACCGTGGAGCAGGTCGGACTCGAGGCGCAGCACGTGCAGCACCGCGCCGTCGTCACCGAGGCGTTCCGCTGTCGCGCGAGCTCGTGCCAACGCTGGCAACTGGGCGTCGAGGTCGCCGGCCCTGGCGTACGCATAGGCCAGGGCGGCGGTCGCCATCACCTCAGCGTGAACTTCGCCGGACCGACGCGCCGCGGCGATCGCGGCCTCGGCGACCGCCCGCCCCTCGTGCTCGCGCGGCACGGTCAGCAGCCGGTGCGCCAGCGTCCCGAGCACGGTCGAGGCCGCCGGGTGCGTCTCGGGGATCAACGCCGCCGCCGCGCGCAGATCCTCGACTCCGCCGGGCTGCCCGAGTGCGTGCCGCAACTCGCCTCGGCGCATGAGCAACCGGCCTACCCCGACCGGTTCGGCATCGGCGTCCACCTCGGCCAACTGGGTCTCGATCAGAGTCAGCGCGTGGGCCACGTCACCGGCCGATGCGGCGGCGTCCGTCGCATCGGCGAGCACCGCGTCGTGGTCGACGCCGAGATGTTCCTCGGCGCCGGGCACGCGGTTCCACAGCCGCAGCACCGCGGTGAGCATGCACAGCTGTTCGGCGTAGGCGAGTGACCGGCCCGCCTCCGCGGCGGCGTGCCACGCCGTGGTCAACGCCCTCATGGGGTGCTTGTCGGCGACGGCGCCCCAGTGAGCGGCGAGCTGCCCCGCCGCCGCCAGCGACGGGTCACGTTCGAGTGCCTCGGCGTAGCGCACATGCAGCCGAGCACGTTCCCCCGGCAACAGATCGTCGTAGACGACCTCGCGGATCAACGCGTGGCGGAACATGTAGCCGTCACCCGCCACGACCAGCAGGTTCGCCGCGACGGCCGGGCGCAGTGCCGCCGACAGCGCAGCTTCGTCGAGCCCGATGACCGTCGTCAGCAGTTCATGTCCGATGTGGACACCGCAAGGCGCTGCCGCGCGCACGACGTCCTGGCTCGGCGCCGGCAGGCGTGCCATCGGGGCGAGCAACAGATCGCGGATCGACTGCGGCACCACGGGACCACGTTGGTCACGGCAGCTCAGGAGTGCCTCGACGAACAGCGGGTTGCCCTCGCTGCGGGCATGGACGGCCTCGGCGAGCTCGGCGTCCGGCTCATGCCCGAGCAGCCCGCGCACCTGCGCCATCACGCCCCGCCTGGACAGCGGGCCGAGATCGAGCCTGCGCACCCAGGCGACCCTGGCCAGGTCCGCGAGCAGCGGGCGCGCGGCGTGGGCGCGGTCCAGGTCGCTCCGGCAGGTAGCGACGATCAACAGCGCCGACGCGGCATGCTGGTTCCCGATGAGGAAGGTGAGCAGATCGCGCGTCGACCGGTCCGCCCAATGGACATCCTCGACCACCAGCACCAGGGGCCGGTCTTCGGAGAGCACCTGGAGGAGTGCCAGCACCTGCTCGAACAGCCTGGCCCTGGCCAGCTCGGCGGCACCGGCCGGCGGTGGCCCCAGCGAGGGCAGCAGCCGCCCGAGTTCGCCCGTCACCGCGCCGGGAAGCCGCTCGCGCACTCCGGCCGGGCCGAGCTCGCCGACCAGCTCGCGCAGCGCCGAGGTGAACGGTGCGAATGGCAGGCTGTCGCCGCCGATGTCGAGGCACCCGCCGATCAGGACCCGCGCGGCACCGGACAGCGTCGCCGTGAACTCGCCGATCAGGCGGGACTTCCCCACGCCCGCGTCCCCGGCGATCAGGACAGTGACCGGCATGCCGTCGCGGGCTTGGTCGAACGCGGCGCGCAGCTCGGCGAGTTCCCGATTCCGTTCCACGAACGCCATGGGCCCGAGTCTAAGGATCCGAGTGGGTCACCTGCCCGATGCATGATCACCCTGCGTGGCCTCAGACTGGCGACATGATCAGCAAGTCCCCTCCCCGCACGGCCGCGCCGCCGATCCTGGGCCGGCAGATGGTGATGCTGCTGGTAGCGGCCTTTGGCGCGCTCTGCGGGTTCTACCTGCTGCTGTCCGTTGTCCCGTTGTACGCGGCGGACTCGGGCGGCGGTGAGTACGGTGCCGGGCTTGCCACCGGCGCGACGATGCTGTCCACCGTGCTGATCGAACTGGCCGTGCCCCGACTGCTGGCGCGGCTGGGCTACCGGGCTGTCATGGGCCTGGGCTTGCTGCTTCTCGGCGCGCCCGCGATCGCGTTGGTCGCATCACCAGCCACTGTGCTGGTGTTGGGCGTGAGCCTCGTGCGGGGCGCCGGGCTCGGGATCGTCGTGGTCGTCGGCAGCGCGCTCGCCGCCGAACTGGTCCCGCCGCGACGCCGCGCCGAGGGCCTCGCGCTTTACGGCGTTGTCGTCTGTGTGCCGGCGATCGTGGGGCTGCCTGCCGGAATCTGGCTCAGCGAGCACGTCGGGTTCGCACCGGTATTCGTCGCCGCCGCCGCGGTGGCGCTGTTGCCGCTCGCCGCCGTGCCGGCGCTCCCAGCCAGGTCTGGCGGGGAGGTGCGACCGGGCTCCGTGCTCGACGCGTTCCGTGCCGGCGGGCTCGCGCGCCCGGCCGTGATCTTCACCGCGGTCACGTTCGCGGCCGGTGTGTTCGCCACCTTTCTGCCGCTCGCCGTGCCCGCCGAAACCCGCGGGGTGGCTGCCGTCGCGCTACTGGTCCAAGCATTGACCATGTCGGCCGCTCGCTTCGCCGCCGGCCGGTTCGGGGACCGGCACGGCTCCGGACCGCTGCTCATCCCGGCCGTGCTCGCCTCGGCGGCGGGCGCGGCGCTGCTGATGTGGGTGGACAGTCCACTCGCGATGATCGCGGGCATGGCGCTGTTCGGCGCCGGCTTCGGCGCGGCGCAAAACGTGACGCTGACACTGATGATCGAGCGGGTCGGCGCCGCGGAGTACGGCCGGACGAGCGCGTTGTGGAACGTAGCCTACGACGCCGGGTTCGGCATCGGCGCGGTCGGCTTCGGACTGGTGGTCGGGCCGGTCGGCTACGTGACCGGGTTCGTGCTCACCGCCGCGGTGCTGCTCACCGCGCTCGTCCCAGCGATACTCGACCGAAGGAAGGCCGACCTTGATTGATCTCGACCGGGTGCTGCCGACGGCACGCGCCGCGCTTGACGCGCTGGTGCGGATCCCGTCGGTGAGCGCGGACCCCACTGCGGACCTGCGGCGCACTGCCGCGCTGACCGCCACGCTGTTCCGCGATGCCGGCATGCCGGAGGTCGAGATCCTCGACGACATCCCCGGTGGCCGCCCCGCAGTGCTGGCCCGGCATCCCGCACCACCGGGACGGCCGACCGTGCTCCTGTACGCACACCACGATGTCCAGCCGGCTGGTGAACTCGCCGAGTGGACCAGCCGACCGTTCGAACCGTCCGAACGCGACGGTCGGCTGTTTGGTAGGGGCACGGCGGATGACAAGTCCGGCATCGCGGCGCACCTTGCCGCGGTGCTCGCGCACTGCGGCAGGCCGCCGGTCGGCGTCACAGTACTCGTGGAGGGTGAGGAGGAGATCTCGTCACCGACGCTCGGCGCGTTGTTGGCCAGGCACCGCGATCGGCTCGCAGCGGACGTGATCGTGCTCGCCGACGCGGAGAACCTGGAGCTCGGCACGCCGGCGTTCACCACCACACTGCGCGGCACGGCCGCGTGCGTCGTCGAGCTGCGCACGCTGGAGACCGGCGTCCACTCCGGCAGTTTCGGCGGCGCCGCGCCGGACGCGCTCACCGCACTGTGCCGGCTACTCGCCACCCTGCACGACGAGCACGGCGACGTCGCGGTGGCCGGGCTCGGGACCGGCGCGGTTCCCGCGTTCGATTATCCGGTGCCGAGGTTTCGCGCCGAGGCGGGCGTGCTTGACGCCGTCACCCTCCACGGCACAGGCAGTGTCACCGAGCGCGTGTGGGCCAGACCGGCGGTGAGTGTCCTCGCCGTCGACGCGACCCCCGTCGCGGACGCGTCGAACACGCTAGCCCCGGTGGCCAAGGCCAAGGTTGGGATGCGGATCGCGCCGGGTGACGACGCGGTCCGCGCTGGGGCGGCGCTCGCCGAGCACCTGACCACGCACGCGCCGTGGGGCGCGCGAGTGTCGGTGACGGTTACGGAGGTCGCGCAGCCCCACTGCGTCGACACGTCCGGCTGGCAGTTCGCGGCAGCCGGCCGTGCCTACCGCAACGCCTACGGCAGGGACGTGATCCACATCGGGAGCGGCGGCAGCATCCCATTCGTCGGCGAGTTCGCCGCCGCCTTCCCCTCGGCCGCGATCCTGATCACGAGCGCGGGCGCGGACAACGACTCCCGTGCCCACGGCGCCGACGAGAGCGTGCACCTCGCGGAGTTCGAACGGGCTTGCCTCGCGGAGGCCCTTCTGCTCGCGGAGCTCGGCCGCAAATCCGAGAATGGTTCGCCCGAATAGGCGGTACGGCAGGAGTTCGTGCGCTGCCGACTTGTGGGCCTGACGTGGCACAACCCGAACTCTTCGATGCTCGTCGAGGGTCCTGAGATCGCGATTCGAGTCGGGGCAGCAGAAGCAGGGCGAGGCGACGGCGGGGGTGAAGCGGCGGTATATGGGGTGCGCGGGGCGGGTCGCCAACGGTGTGAACACGGTGTACTGCACCTACGCGACACTGCGGGGGCATGCGTTGGTCGGGGCCCGGATCTGGGTGCCGGCCGGGCAGTTGGACGATGAGGGCCGCCGGGCGGAGCTTGGGATTCCGGCGGATGTGGTGTTCACGACGAAACCGCAGCTGGCCAAGGACATCGTCACCGACATGGCCGCTGATCACACGATGCCCCCGTGGTTCGCCGGCGACGAGGTCTATGGCCGTTCGAGCGAACTGCGGGAATACATCGAAACCCAGGCAGCCGGGTATGTGCTGCGCGCCGGGTGTTGTCGCTCCGCGGAAATCGCGGGTTTCGCGAGTATTTGGCGTTCGATCTTTTCGCGCCAACAACACCGAGCGGGCAATCGCGGCTCCGGCCGGCCGGGGCGCGGTGCGTGGCGGCGTCGTGGCATCCGATATCTTGTCCGACCAGCCGAACGTGAGGACCAGATCAGGATGTCCGCTCCTAGTCAGACTGACCGTTGGCCCGCCGCCGACGCACTGTTGCTCCTGCTCGCCGCGGTGATATTCACCGGGGGAGCGTCGCTGTGGGTTTCCTTTCGGGTGTCTCCCGCCGACCGGCCACTTGTCGCGGTATTCGGCGGGGTGATGTCGCTCGCGTTGTGCGTGGCGGTCGTCGTCGCGGCCCGTCGCGGGCGCCAGGCCCGGCAGATCGACGACTACGCCCGCTCGCTCGAGACCGAGTTCGCCACGCTGGCCGAGCAGGTCCTGCCCGGCGCGGTGCGGCGGCTGCGGGACGGCGCGTCGGCGGACACCGTGATCGCCGAGGTGCCGCAGCCGCTCACCGGCGCGCACCGGCACATCCTGCACATGGTCGCCCGGGAGATCGGCATCGGCGAGCGGCAGCGCGCGGCGGCGATGGCGGCCTGCGCGAGTGCCGCCGGCCGGGTGCAGGCGATGGCGACGAGCATGCTCGCCGATCTGCGGGAGATGGAGGGGCGCCACTCCGAGGAGGTGCTCGGCGATCTGCTGAAGCTGGACCACAGCACCGCC
>NZ_WHTD01000170.1 GCF_009379765.1 Actinophytocola sp.
AAGCGGGCGAGTTGTTCCAGTTCGTGTCCCTGAGCCTGCCACGCCGCGCGCGCGAACCCACGTGCCGTCGCCAACGGCACAGCTTCCGGGACCGCGTCCTCGGGTAGATCGACTATCGGCTCGCACATGTGGTCGATTCTACCGGACCCGCAGCACGTTTTCCGTTGCATGGCAACAGTTTCACCTGATCGGGTCGGCACGCACTCGCCGTGTCCGGTTGCTGGTCATGCCGGTTGTCCAGTTGCGCCAGATGCCTGCGGCGATGGCCGGCAGGCGTTGATGATCTGCTGAAGGCAGCGTCGGATCTGGCTCCATCGCGGCCTCGGGTGGGGGTCGTGCCGAACACCCCGTGGAACAAGTCAGCTAGTAACCGACGTAGTCGCGGCCGTTCTGCACTGCGCGCACACCTGGCACGTTCGAGATCGAGCCGTAGCGGTCGATCGCGTACCGGGTGCCGGCGATGATGTTGTCGACCGGCCCGTAGATGTTGCCGTAGCCGGGAAGGTGGTGCGCCTCGAAGGTGGAGTCGATCGTCTGCATCAGACCCTTCGACGGGTGCCCGGCGGTCGCGTTGGAGTCCCACAGGTTGATGGCGTGTGGGTTGCCGCTGGACTCGTGCTGAATGAGTCCGGCCATCTGGTCCGAGTTCATCAGCGACGCGTCGACGCCCTGGTCGAGCAGAACCTGCCTGGCCGTCTCGACCCACGTCCCGACCTGCTGCGGTCCCGCGGCGGTGCCCTCGTCCGGCGGCGGGCCGGTCGGCCCCCAGGACGGGACTCCCGCCGGCGGCGCGGGCCACTGGGTCGGGTCGACGGTGGCCTGGGCCAGCTGAACGTTCTGGCCGGCGATCTCCGGTTGCTGCCACTGGTAGCCGGGGGCGATCTGCTGACTGTCGAGCCGGTCGACGCCGCCGCCGTTCGGGTTGGTGTCGGTGGCCATCGCGCCGTTGCTGGTCACCTGCTGGGTGGACAGCGTCTGTGGCTGCTGCGCGCTGGCCTTCCCGCCGATGAGCTCGACCAGTTGCTTGACCTGCTGGACGATCTGCCCGACCTTCTGCACCACCTCGAGGATCTTCTGCAGGGTCTGCACCAGCGACTGGATTTCCTTCATCAGCTTCTGGCCGGTCTGCACGGCCTGCTGCACCGACTTCGCGATGCCCTCCGCGATACTCGCGCCGAAGGACATCCACGACTTCGACAACGCCTCGACGCAGATCTGGATGATCTTCTGCACCGCATCGCCGATCAGGTCCATGACCGTCTTGCGGGCCTGCGCGACCGCCTGGCCGCCCTGCTGGATCGCCCCGGACACCGCGTTGCTGGCCGCGGACAGCGCCGACAGGCCGTCCGCCTGGTTGGTGCCCGCCGCGCGGTAGCCGTCGGCCGCCGTGCCGGTCCACGACCGGGTCTGGTCGCTCACCGCCTGGCGGTACTGGTCCGCAGTGGCCGACAGGCTCCCGCCGCTGCCGCCCCACGAGGACGCGGACGAGGTGACCGAACCCGAGTCGCCCTTCAGCACGTCGAACGGTTCGCGCAGGAACGACACCGCGCCCAGCACCCAGCCAAGACCCGCGCCGCCGATCGCGCCGAGCGGGTCGCCCGCGACGTCGAGCACGTCCATCCCGACCTTGACCACACTCATGCCGGCCGACAGCCAGTCGCCGCCGTCGATGGCGCTCGCGGTCGAGCGGATGTCGTTGAGCAGGTTCGCCCCGGAACCCTGCTGCGTGCCGCCGGTCGACTGCTGCGCGACGAGCGTGTCGTTCATGCCTGCGTCCCCGATCATTCTCCGACCCGAAAAGCCCCAGCGGCCGGAACATACGCCGTCGCCCACACCGCCCGACTCCGCCGAAGGTCGCAGTCCGCCGAACAATTTCCGAACGTAACCGATCATCGACACCTACCGACCGACCCCGGCCTCAGGAAGATGAAGAAGGCGTCCGTGGCCAGCATCTTGGGCACGACCAGCGGCAGGTAGGTGTTGATCCACTCCAACTGCACGGTGATCTCGCCGGGCCGCTCAGGGTCGATCGGAGCGACCACCACCGCCGCTGGTCACCGTTCGACCAGTTCGGCGGGCCGGTCATCGTCCCGCCACCGGCACAACGCCCGCTCAGCCTCGCGGGTGGCGTAGCTCAACCTCTCCGCCGCGTAGTCGGCATCCGCCGCGGCGTTCCCGAACGCCCGCACGGCGGCGTCCACCGCGTCGGCCTTGGCGGTCATCTCAGCCGCGGCCTCCCGCAGGGGAGCGGCCACGTCGTGGGCCCCGGCCGCGTCCGCCCGCGCCGCCATGTCCAGCGCCTCGGCGGCGGCATCCACAGCCCGCCCACCGGCGACCTCTGCCTGCTCGCACGCCGCGTCCTCAGCCGACCACCGGTCCAGGCCGGCCAGCACGTCCGGGAGATGATCGCGCAGCGCCTCCACGTGAGCGCGATCCATCCGGATCTCGCAGTGCGTCTCGTCGGCCTCGATCACCAGCCACGCCAGCTCCTCGGACCTGCTGGCCCGCAGCCTGACCGAGTCGTGTTCGGCCAGGGTCATCCCCAGTGAGCCAACGCTCATCAGGCCACCCCCGCTGCGATCGGCGGGTCAACGTCGGCGTTCGGCGCGGCGGCCCGGTCGTCGTGCGCGGTGAGCCGAGCCCGGAGCCGCCGTGCCCCGTCGGCCGCCACGGCCGCCAGTCGCTCCAGGCTGTCCACATCGGCGAAGTCCATGATCAGGTCCGGGCCGTCGTGCCCGAAGTGGATCGCCGCTCCCTCCCCGCCATCGAGGTCCATGGCCAGCGCGATCTCCACGTCGGCATGCACACCGACGTTCGCGTACACCAGCGCCCGGTCTTTCCTGACATGCGGTTCCACGCCACTCTCCTCTCGCTCTCCGCACCCGCTGCGGACCGACTTGTGAACGTTCCATATACTGACCTCCTGATTAGAACATGGAATATGGATGCTTCCAAATAAGATGATCCAGGTGGGTGACGTACGCTCTGGTCTCAGGGGTGCCAAACTGTGGGCCACCAATCAGGAGGAGGTACGGTGAGCAATTCCGGCAGGTCCATGCGGCGGCGCAGGCTGGCGCGGGCGTTGCGGCAGTACCGGGCGGCGACCGGGATGTCCGGCGAGGACGCGGCGAAGGCGCTGCTCTGCGGCTCGGGGACGGTCTCGCGGATGGAGAACGGGGAGAGCGCCGAGCCGCTGCGGGTCCGCGACGCGCTCCGGCTCTACGGCGCACCGGAGGCGGTGATCGACGAGATGGTGCAGATCGCCCTCGATGGCCGCAAACGCAGCAAGCCCGGCGTGATCCGCCGTCCCTACCAGGACGTGGTGCCCAAGCGGCTCGCCGAGTACTACGAACTCGAGGACGAAGCCGAGATGGCCTCGAAACTCGAGGGTGAGTTCGTGCCCGGCCTCATCCAGACGGAGGCATACGCACGCGCGCTCATTGGCGCCGGCGAGCCCGACGACGAGGTCGACCGGCTGGTGTCTATTCGGATGGACCGGAAGAGACTGCTGACGGGTGACCATCCGCTGCGCTTTCGCGTCGCGCTCGGTGAGGCCGCCCTGCTCACCGCGGTCGGCGGCCTAAAAGTGATGCGCGAACAGCTCGATCACCTCGCCGCACTCGCCCGGGAAGCGCCAAACGTCCAGATCCGGGTGCTGCCGTTCTCCGCAGGCACACGACCGGCGCTCGGCCGCAACTTCACCATCTTGAGTTTCCCCGACGAGGCCGACCCGGACGTGATCTTCGCCGAGAGTGTGACCTACTTCGTGATCGAGGACGAAGCCGAGGAGGTTGAGCGGTTCCGGAATGCCTACAATCGCATCTGGGACATGGCACTGGACGAGGGTCGCTCAGCGCGGCTGATTGCCCAGGCCGCGTCCAAGCTCAAGCGATGACCTCTCGGGCAAGGAGGCGGCACGATGATGAACATCGACCTGGCCGGCGCTGTCTGGCGCAAGAGCAGCCGAAGCCAGAGCAACGGCGAGTGCGTCGAGGTCGCCTTCCCGGATGCCGGCTGGCGCACGAGTACCCGCAGCCAGAGCGACGGCGCCTGCGTTCAGGTGGCGGTCAGCCCGTCGGTCGCCGGTATCCGCGACTCGAAGCAACCCGGCGGCGGCGTGCTGCTGGCCGGCTTCCCGGCCTGGGACGCGTTCCGCCTGGCCGCCAAGCGCGCGGACCTCGACCTGCCCTGACCGAGACAACGACACCTGCCGCCCGGTGTCGTCGTGCTCCACACCGTCGCCGTACCCCCAAACCGGTGTATTACTGCGTGGAGTCAGATGTGTACTCGTGGTCGTAGCCAAGGACCACAGCCAACCCGTATGACAAGCCGGCACGGCGTCCGGCCGGGAGCGAGGCCGGACCCCATGCGCGTGAGTAGCGCGTCGTGGTCGCCGAGCAGGTCGTGTGGTCCGGGCTACTTCACGCTGCTACCGCACGCGATCCTCGTCCTGCGCGGCCCGGTCTGGTACGTCCGCCGCGTCCCGATCCTGTGGTCGTTGTGCGGAAAGGCGGTCGACGCCACGGCGGCACCAAGTGCCGCCAGCGCTGCGCGACCTGCCAGCCGCTGGCGGACCGGATGTCCCCGATGGAGGAGGCGCCCGAATGACCGTATACACGGTGACCCGGCTCCGGCACCATCGGCATAGTGACCAGTACGGCACCGTCAGTGACCAAGGGAGTTCCTTCATGAGCGCCAACACCGAAGCCCTACCGGGCGCGCACGGCATATTCCCGTTGGGCGCGTACCGGGGCAGCACCACCGTCCGGGACGAACCGGCCGCCCGTCCGTTCGGGCTCCGGTTCGCCGCGCCGCCCCAACCATGTGAGAGCGTGCCGGCCGCCGACTTCTCCAGCTGGGACTATGACCCGGATCGGCAGATCGCCGTGGTCACCGAGGACGGCAGCCGCATCGAAGCCGCGAAGCACTCGACAGGCCCGACGCAGACCCCCACCAACACCGGGGACGGCACCAGGTTCGAGCGCGACGAGGACGTGACGGAGGACTGATGCCCGCTACGGTCCTGGTCGTTACCGAACAGTTCGATGTGACCGCCGACCACGTGGTCACCGAACTGACCGAGCGGGGCACCCCGGTCGTGCGGTTCGACACGGCAGAGTTCCCGCGACGCCTCGTCGCCACGGCGAGGTTGGACCAGGACCGCTGCGGCACCCTCCGTATCCGAGGCCTCGTCGCCGACCTCCGCGACGTGGGTGCTGTGTATTACCGGCGTCCGTCGATCTACCAGCCGCACCCCGGCTTGAGCCAGGCCGACGCGGCATGGGCAGTGCGGGAGGCGCGGTTCGGGTTCGGTGGGCTGCTGTCCTCGTTGCCGGTGTGGCTCAACCATCCCGCCAACATTGCGCGGGCCGAGTACAAGCCGGTCCAGTTCGCCGCCGCCCGCGCCGCTGGTTTGACCGTCCCGCCCACCCTGCTGACCAACGACGCGCACGAGGCGCGCCTGTTCGCCAAGGAGGTCGGCCCGATCGTCTACAAGCCGCTGTCGGGCATCGCCTACACCCACGAGCACGGCCGGGACTTCATCTACACCCAGCCCGTCCAGCTCGACCAGCTCGACGACGCGGCGATCGGCGCCACCATGTGCCTGTTCCAGCAGGCAGTCCCGAAAGCCTTCGAGGTGAGGGTCACCGTGGTGGACGGCCGGTGTTTCGCCGCCCGCATCGACGCGCATTCCGACCGCGCCCGGGTGGACTGGCGCGCCGACTACGACGCCCTGACCTATGAGCCGATCAAGGTGCCCGGCGACGTGCGAGCGAAGACAGCGGCCCTGATGCGGGCGCTGCGGCTGCGCTTCGGCGCCCTGGACTTCATTGTCACTCCTTCGGGTGAGTGGACCTGGTTGGAGATCAACCCGAACGGGCAGTGGGCCTGGATCGACGCGCTGACCCCGCGCATCGCCTCGGCCATTGCCGACGCCCTGGATGGAAGGACCGCACCGTGACCGTGACCGCCCAGCAGTTGCGCGAACAGTTCGCCGCCAAGCTCCCCGAGGGTGGCGCCCCGCTCAGCCCGGAATGGCGCGACGCGTTCGCCACCGTGGCGCGGGAGGCGTTCGTGCCGCGCTTCTTCCTGCACAAGCCCGGCGGCGGGATGCGCGCGGTCGACTCCGGCGACGAGGACTGGCTGTCCTCGGTGTACTCCGATCTCACCCTGGTGACCCAGCTCAACGGCGACGACACCGCCTGGGATACCGCGCGCGGCAACGGCGGGGTGACCGGGAGCCCGACCAGTTCCAGCTCGCAACCCACACTGATGGCCTGGATGCTCGAAGCGCTGGACCTGCAGCCGTGGCATCACGTGCTGGAGGTCGGCACCGGCACCGGCTACAACGCGGCGTTGCTGGCGCAGCGGCTCGGCTCCGACCATGTCACTACTATCGATGTCGACCCGCGCGTGGTCGAGGTCGCGCGCACCCGGCTCGCGCGGGCCGGCTCCACCCCGACCGTGGCCGAGGCCGATGCCGCGCGCGGCTACTCCGGCCGCGCTCCCTACGACCGTATTCTGGCCACCTGCTCGTGGCCGCGTATCCCGCACGCGTGGCTCGAACAGGCCCGCCCCGGTGGGCTCATCCTCAGCCACCTCTACACCGAGCTGGACGCGGGCGCGATGCCACTGCTGCGGGTCAACTCCGACGGCACCGCCACCGGGCACTTCCTCGGCGAGTACGGCGCGTTCATGCCCCGCCGCGACTACCAGCGCCCGGACACCCTCGCGCTGCTGCAACGAGCGTTGCGGTCCGACGACGAGCCCACCCGGAGCCTGGCGCGGATGCCGTCCGGCGAGGTCACCTCGCTGGACTTCCCGCTGTTCGCCGCGCTGCGGGTCCCCGGCGTCGCGCTGCACTGGTTCCAGCCCGAAGACGCACCCGCGATGCGCACCTACCTGCTCTGCCGGGACGGGTCCTGCGCCAACCAAGAGCTGGACGACGGCCAGCTCGTCGCCGTGCAGAGCGGGCCGCGCCGCCTGTGGGACGAGATCGACGCCGTCTACGCCGAATGGGCCGCCCTCGGCAAACCGACCCGCGACCGGTTCGGGCTCACCGTCACTGCCGAGGCGCACACCCTGTGGTTGGACAGGCCGACCGGCGAGCACACGTGGACCCTGCCGCCGTGAGCGAGCTAGCCATTGTCACAGGGCCGCACGACAGCGAAAGGTGTTGATCAGATCCCGGGGGTGGTGCGCGATGAGCCTGACGGTTGCCGCCCGCGCCCAGCTGCAGCGCAAGGTCGACGCCGACCTCGACGACCTCGATCACCTCGACGAGGGGGACCGGCCGTGACCCGCACTCGCGCCGGCGCGGGCGGGTTCGTCCGCCACGTCCGGCTGGATCCGCACGCTGACACCGGCCGCTATCCGTTCACCCTCCCGGTGGTGCGGCACCTGGCCACAGTCGAGCACGTGGAGCTGGACGCCGGGGTGACGTTCCTGGTCGGCGACAACGGCACCGGCAAGTCCACCCTGGTGGAGGCGCTTGCGGTGGCGGCGGGGTTCAACGCGGAGGGCGGGTCGCAGTCGTTCCGGTTCGCCACCCGCGCCAGCGAGTCGAGCCTCGGCGATCACCTGATCCTGCGGTGGGGCACCCGCAAACCGCGCACCGGGTTCTTCCTGCGGGCGGAGTCGTTCTACAACGTGGCCACCGAGATCGACCGGCTGGACAAGGCGAGCGCGGTGCCGCTGCTGCCCGCCTACGGCGGCCGGTCACTGCACGAACGCTCCCACGGTGAGTCCTTTGTGGACTTGGTGACGCACCGGTTCGGTCCGAACGGGTTGTACCTGCTCGACGAGCCGGAGGCGGCGCTGTCCCCGCGCGGCTGTCTGGCCGTGCTCGCGCGGATTGCCGAGTTGGTCGGCCAGGGCAGCCAATTCGTGATCGCCACGCACTCGCCGATCCTGCTCGCGGTGCCCGGCGCGCGGATCTTGCAGATCGACGCGGACGGGGAGATCGAGCGGGTCGATTATGACCAGGCCGACCCGGTCGCCCTGACCCGCGGCTTTCTCGCCGCGCCAGAGAGGTTCCTGCGGCACCTGCTCAACGACGAGCACGAGGATGACGCGGGTGTCAGTGGGCGTCGTCGGTGAGCTGGGCAATGACCCGATTTACGTTGTGGTGCAACGGGATCGCCAACCCGGGGTAGTCGCCATGGTCGACCCGCTGCAGCAGCCGGGTGGTGGCGTAGAGCTGGGCGAGCAGCCCGTCGCGGGTGTCGAGGTGCTCGACAAGCTCCGCGTGCACCTTGTCGGCGGACGCGGGCTCGAGCAGTGTGTGCACGTACAGGCAGGCCGCGTCGTAGCCGGCCGGGGCCAGGCCCCAGCCCTCCCAGTCCACCAGCACGCAGTGCGGGGCGAGCAGGTTGGCCCAGTGCAGGTCCGCGTGGGCGGCGGTCCACCGCGACACCGTGGGGTCGCCGGCCCGGTCGCCGAAGAACACCTCCAGCCGGCGGGTTACATCCGCCTGCCGCAGATGGACTCGTTCGGTCGCAACGGTGGCGAGTGCGGCCAAGGAGGAGGTCAGCTCGCTCCACCAGGCACTGGGCAGGTCGATCGGTGCGCGCACGTCGGGTGTGGGTGAGCACGGTGTGCCGTGCACCTGGGTCATCAGCTCGGCGCGCACCGCCCATGGCCCCTCGGTCCAGTCGCAGTGCTCGAGCACGCGCGGCTTGGCCACTCCGGTGATCACGTTCGCGTCGCCGTTGCCGGTCCAGAACTCGCCACCGGCCCAGGCCTGCTGTTCGACCACCAGTCGCAGCCACCGCTCGCCGTCGGCGGTGGCCACAGGGGCGCCGGCGGACCGGTCGTTCCAGCCGAACACAGGCTCGCCCGCCACGGTGGCCTGTGCGCGCTCGGCGGCGTTGGCGAACAGGTCGGTCAGCCAGGCGCGGTGCGCGGCGTCTGCGGCGGAGACCTCCAGCTCGGGCATACCGGCCAGGCTACGGCCCCGGTCGGCGACAACCGTCAGTAGCGCGGCCAGCAGGAGTTGGGCTTGCACTTGATCGGGTCGCAGGTCGGGCTGCACCGCGGCGAGCATGTTGGTTGGCAGTGTGGGTTGCAGGAGGGCTGGCAGTCGGGGTTTCAGGGGTGGTTCTTCGGTGCAGAGTCCGGCCGGCACGCGCTTGGTTTGCGGGCGGCGAACGTCTCGGCCAGCTCGGCTCGAACACCGGCAGCCTCCGGGCCGGCGAGGATCGCGGCGAGCTCGGTCTCCAGGACGTTGCCGATCGGCAGCCAGCGGCTGAACACGCATGGCCATACCGCGCCGTCCGGCGAGACCGCGGCCACCCCGTCGCCGCAGCGTCCGCACATCTGCGCGGTGCTGGCCTGCTGATCGCGGACGCCGCGGCCGACCTGGCGTAGCCGGTCGTATCCGATCGCGGGTACGCCCAGGTCGACCAGTTCGGCCTGCGCCTGCTCGGCCCGCTGCCCACCACCCATGTCGATCACACCGGCCCGCAGCGGGACCCCACGGCGCAGCGCCTCAGCGATGTTCGCCCTCGTCCGGGCGTGGCTGGGCCGCCCGGTGATCGCCGCAATGGGCGCATTCGAGTTGACAACGGCTGGTCAGCTCGGCCCAGAGAAACGTCGACTGCCCCATCGGACACCTCCCGACCTCGATCATCACGCCGAAGCCAGTGTGACGCAGGGAACCGACAAGATCGCCCCATGCTACGAAGCCCGGTGGACTTTCAGGTGTGGTTGTCGAGCTCTTCGAGCCGCAGGTGGCGGTCACGCCGTCGGTCGCCGGTATCCGCGACTCGAAGCAACCCGACGGCGGCGTGCTGCTCGCCGGCTTCCCGGCCTGGGACGCGTTCCGCGTGGCCGTCAAGCGCGCGGACCTCGACCTGCCCTGATCCCGACGTGGGCCGGTGCCCCTCGATGCACGGCCTCAGATGAGGGGGAGGGGCCAGCGGTGCCAACTGTCGTCGTTGCCGAACCAGGCGAACTGGGTGCTGTCGTTGGCGACGACGCCGAACTTGTCGGGAGCGGGCTGCCCGAGGTCGCGCCAGAGGTGGTGGGTGGTCTCAACGGTGTCCCAGATCCGGCGTGGTCCGGTTTGGCTGACGCGGTGACGGCCGTTTTCCTGGCCGGTGAAGGCTTCGGCGCGGGAGCCGTCGGCGGCGGTAACGGTCACGGCATCGTGCTCGGTGCGGGTGACCGGATCGAACGCGGGGCCTCGCCAGAGGGCCTGTGCCGCGTGGAGTTGCAGTTGCAGGAGGAACCGGAATCCGGCGTCGTCGACGGGGACTTCTGCCGGGTCGAGGTTGGTGGTGGTGCGGCTGGTCGTTCCGCGCTGCGTAACCGGGGCAAGTTCGTGGGGTCGGTGGGGATCGTCGACGTTCGGTCGCAACCACATGAAGTTCCCGCCGATGGGCAGGATCGGGCCGATCACCTCGTCATCGTCGTGCCCTCTGGACAGCAGGCAGAGCGTGCCGCCCGCGAGGTCGCCGCGCAGGTTGGCGAGGATCTTCCCGCCCGGTTTGAGCTGCTGGACCCAGGCGATCGGGATGTCGGGGACGGCGGCGGTGGCGATGATCCGATCGTAGGGGCCGTGCTCGGCGGCGCCGTCCGCACCGTCGCCGGCACGCAGCGTCGGGGTGTACCCGAGTTGGGCAAGGCGGTGCCCTGCCTGATCGACCAGGCAGGGGTCGATGTCGATGGACACGACATCGCCGTCACCGAGGCGGTGGGACAGCAGGGCGGCGTTGTAGCCGGTTCCGGTGCCGATCTCCAGGATCCGCATGCCGTCATCGATGTCGAAGGCTTCGAGCATGCGGGCCATCAGTGAGGGCATGGTCGAGGAGCTGGTCGGAACCCGCAGCGGCTCGCCCGAGGGGACCAGATGCCCGGCCGCGTGGGGTTTGTCTTGTGTGACAAGGGATTCGTCGGAGTAGACCGCGGACAGCCACTCCTGTCGGCTGGCCGAGTCGTCGCCGGAGAGCACGCGGTAGCCGTCCGGTGTGGTGATGATGATCTCCGGGGTGAACACATGCCGGGGTGTGGCGGCGAACGCCGTGACCCATTCCGAGCTGTGCAGGTGGCCCCCGTCGGTCAGGGTGGCGACGAGGGCGGCGAGCCTGGGCTCCCAGTCGGTGGTCACGTGGAGTCTCCGGTGAGATGGCGGGCGATGGCGTCGGCGATGGGCAGCCCGGTCTCGGGCTCCAACCAGCCCCACTGGGCGTTGGCGTCGCATTCGAGGAAGACCCATTGCCCGGTGTCGGCTGAAACCGTGAAGTCGAAGCACCCGAACGCCAGCCCGAACCGCTTGAGGTAGGCGGCGGCGGCCTCGGCGATGTGTGATGGCGTCTCGACCGGCTCGTAAGACAGCGCGGGGTAATCGGCTCTCCAGTCCACATAGGATTTGTCCGAGCCGGCGTAGATCGCGACGGAGAAGCAGTCCCGCCCGACCGCGACCAGGCGAATGTCCCGGCTCTTGGGGATGAACGCCTGGAACTGGCAGGGGCTCAGCGCGATGGACGTGTCATCGATGTCGCTGGCCTCGACCAGGGTCGCGTAGACCAGTTTCACCTGGTCGTCCTCGTACAGGAATGCGGATGTCAGCGGCTTGTAGAGGACCTTGCCGAATCGGCCGGCGAACTGGCGTGCCTCGGAGCCGGATGAGGTGATCAGCGTGGGCGGGACCACAAGCCCGTTCTCGGCGGCGGCCCGCAACTGGGCTGGTTTCAACTCGGCGTCGGCGACGCGGGAAGGGTGGTTGACGAAGGGGACGGGCAGGCACGAGATCAGCCCGCCCAGCCCCTGGCGAGCATCGGCGATGACGAACCGCCGCTGCTGCTCACTGAGGTGGGTGGGCAAGCGGAAGCTGGTCGGTCGCCGCCAGTAGACAGTCTCGATGTCGGCCAACGGCAGGTCCCGCTGGCCGTCGGACAGCCGTCCGGCCCGGCCCTGGGCCGGACGCGGTGAACGACAGCTTCTCGGGGAAGGCGCCCAGATCCATCCGCGCGAAGTCGTGTCCGCGCGCCTCCAGCGCCTGGCAGACCCTGGTGGCGGTGTCGTCCTCGTGCGCTGTGAGGACCAGGACGGCCACGGTCAGTCCTCCCTCTCCCGCGGCACGTCGTCTTGGACGGTCACGACCTTGCCGTCCTGGCTGACCTGTGTGGCCTCCTTCACCGTCACCGTGTAGTAGGTCTTCTTGTGCTTGTCGTCGGGGATCACGGGGATGACGGCGAACCGCAGCCCGAACGGCGACGGCCCGACCCGGGCGGGCGGGACCGCCTCGGGCGCGGCGTCGTGCGGCCTGGACAGCGGCAGCTTGTCCACCACGGTCATGACCGGGTCACTGGCGGGCATCCTCATCTTCCCCTTCGGCTGTCACTCTAGGCGGCGACCTGATCACTATTGCGTATCAGGGCGCTGCGTGGACAGCAAGCCAGGTGTCCATGGCGATAGCCGCCGGGCTACTTCATGCCGGTGGTGGCTATGCCCTTCACCAGATACTTCTGGCCGAACAGGAAGATCACGAAGATCGGGACCAGGGACACGATCGAGTTCGCGAACAGCGAGCCCCACGAACTGTCCGCGGTCGAGTCGACGAACGTGCGCAGGGCTACCGGGACGGTGTACATGTCGGGGTCGGTCAGGAAGATGAGCTGGCTGAAGAAGTCGTTCCAGGTCCAGATGAAGGTGAAGATCGCCGTCGTCGCCAAGGCCGGTGTCGACAGCGGCAGCATGATTTGGAAGAAGATTCGCCCGTGCCCGGCACCGTCGATGGTGGCCGCTTCGGTCAGCTCGCGCGGGATGCTCCGGAAGAACTGCACCGTCAGGAAGATGAAGAAGGTGTCCGTGGCCAGCATCTTGGGCACCGCCGGCCGGCCGGAGCCTCGGTGCGGGTGCCCGCCGAGTGGCCGCCGGCGATTTCGCGGTCAAACCGCAGGTCGTGCGGCCGGTGGAAAATGTCCATCCGATTCCGCTGCGACGAGTCGACGGTCGCCACTACCCTGCGTGCCCATACGGAACGAGGGCGTCCCGCGGCACGTCGTACCGGGGCACCCCGCACACGCCTACGACTCGGATGACGGCATGGATGGCTACCGCGTAGAACCTGAGCAGCTCCGCACCGCCTCCGGCGGGATCGGCGACGCGATCGCCGCGGCGGACGACACGAACCTGGAAGAGGTGCCCGGCAAGGGAGAGGCATACGGCCACGACAAGGTGTCCGCGGCGGTGAACGCGTTCTGCACCACGTGGGAGCTCGCCAAGCAGATCCTGCAGCAGCGCTCGGCCTCCGCCGGTGAGGCGCTGAACGGCGCCGCCGGTGTCTACGAGCAGCAGGAGGAGCGCGGCTCCGCGAGGTTCGATCCTGCCTACCCAGAGCCGACGCCCACCCCGGGCCCGGCGCCGACCCCGCAGGGGACACGCTGATGGCGGAGCTCGGCCAGACCGACGATCCCAAGGAGCTCATCCCGGGCGACCCCGCCGCCGTCACCGGCGCGGCGGACAAGTTGCGGTCCAAGGCGGACACCATGCAGGGCGTCGCCGACGACCTCGCCAACATCCGCATCCCCGACTGGGAGGGGCCGGCCAGCAGCGCGTTCTGGGACAAGTTCACCCCGGAGTCGGGCAACTGGCATCTCGGCCACGAGGCGATGACCTCCGCCGCGGGCACGCTCGACGGCCAGGCCTCCTCACTGAGCTGGGCCCAGGGCCAGGCATCCGAGGCGATCGCGCTGTGGAACTCCGGCCAGGCGGCCACGAAACAGGCGATCGAGAAGTTCCAGTCCGACGGCGGCACGTTCACCTCCGGCACCGTTTCCGGCGCCCCGCCCGGGACACCGGGTGGCCCCCAGCCGGTCGGCGGCACGTTCTCCGACCCTGGTGCGGCCAAGCGCCAGCAGGCCAAGGAGATTCTCGACCGGGCCCGCTCCCAGCTCGAGAAGGCCGGCGACACCAACGCGAGCGCCATCGAGAAGCAGGCCGGCAAGGGCGACGGCGCGCCGAGCTGGCTGACCGGGCCGGCGGACTTCGTGGAGAAGAAGGGCCCGCAGAAGGTCGCCGTCGACATCAAGGCGACCGAGAGCTGGCTGGAGAAGGCCGAGCGTCAGCAGAACGCGGGCAACAAGTTCGCCAAGTACGGCCAGTGGGGCGAGCAGTTCGAGAAGCGGCAGGGGCCAGGGGTCAAGGCCACGGTGTTCGGCGGGACGGCCGAGGCGAGCCTGTTCTCCACCGGCGTCAAGGGCGCGACCCAGCTCGGCGACATCACCCTGGCCGGCCAGGCCGACCTCAAGGCGCTCGGCGTCGAGGGCACCGCCGCCGCCGGGATCAGCCGGGACGGTGTCTTCGCGGAGGCCAGGGCGAACGCCTACCTCGTCCAGGCGTCCGCCGAGGGCTCGGCGCACTACGGGATCGCCGAGGTCGGCGGCTCGGCGAAGGGCTACGTGGGCGCGGAGGCCGGGGCGCAGGGTTCGATCGGCCTCGACGGCGTCCGGGTCGGCGCGGACGCTTTCGCGGGCGCGAAGGCCACCGGTGAGCTGCACGGCGACGTCGGCGGTCTCGGTGCCGGCGTCACCGGCGAGGCCTGGGCCGGTGCCGGCGCCGAGGCCAACGCGACCCTCGGCAAGGGCGAGGACGGCAAGTGGACGATCGGCGCGGAGGCCGGGCTCGGCCTCGGGGTCGGAGCTAAGCTCGGCTTCGAAGTCACGGTCGACCCCGGGAAGATCACCGACACCTTGGGCGACGCGGCGAGCGCGCTGAACCCGTTCGACTGATCGCCCGCGCCGGCGACAACCAACGCTTGGAGCACCAACAATGGTCACCCAGCTACCCGTACGCATCGAGTTCTCGCTGCCGGAGGGTTGGCAGGCGGCGCCGCCGGATGAGGTCGGGGCACCCGGCGTCGCGTTCGTCGCGCTGCATCCGGCCTCGGCCAACGGTTTCACCGCCAACCTCACCATCGCCGGGCAGTTCCGCGAGCCGAACATGACGATGGACGCGATCGCCGACGAGTCGGTGAGCCGGCTCGCGGACACCGCCGGCTCCGTGCGCGTCCGGAAGCGCACCGAGGTCGGCTCCGATGACGCGCCGGGCATCACCCAGGTGCTCGACCTTCAGCTAGGGGCCGAACATCCGCTCGAGCTGGTCCAGTGCCAGGTGTACGTGTCCATGCAGGACGTGCACGACCCGGCGAAGCGCGCCGTGCTCGAGCTGGTGCTCACCTGCACGCCCGCGCAGCTCGACGACGTGTTCGAGGACTTCCAGCGGTTCGTGCGCACCGTCCGGGCCGCGGGCCCGGGCCGGGAACCGCGGGAAGGGTAGGCCTCAGCGCAGCGCGTCCGGCGGGATCCGGTCCAGCAGGTCGCACAGGTGGTCCACGGCGGGCTCGACCATGCGCGCGTCGAAGCCACCCGGGTCGGCGTGCCAGGCGACGACGTCCGGCCCGCCGAACCGCACCGACCCCGCGGGCGGGTTGTCCAGCAGCCACCGCCGGACCGGCTCGGTCAGCACCCGGTCGGCGAAGGGCCCGTCCTCGGTGCCCACCGCGAACGCGCGGTCGAAGGCGTCGTCGCCCGCGGTGTACCTGCGGGTCCAGCGGGGCGCGGCGTGCGCCCGCGTCACCAGCACGGCGGGCACCGCCGCGGGCAGCGCCACCGCCACGACGCGGGCGTGGTCGATCTCGGCCGAGCCCTCGCCGGGCGGCAGCGACCGCGGCGGGGAGAACTGGAAGCAGGCGAACGTCCGCCCCCGGTGCGTGCCGGTGACCAGGTCGAGCGCCGGACGGCGCCGACCTCCTCGGCCGAACGGGTAGCCGCTGAACCGCCGCAGGAAGCCGTCGTCGCGCGGGGTGAACCGCCACCCCCGGTCGGCGGCCAGCCGGGCCAGGTCGTGGCTGACCGCGGGGTCTCGCGGCGCGCGGTTGCGCCGGGCGGTACGGACGACCAGCCAGGCCATGAGGGCGATGATCGCGGCGAAGACCAGCACGAACGCGACCGGGGCCAACACCGACATCGAGCAACACTCCCGGTGTCGTGGGCGGGCGGTGTCGTGGGCGGGAACGCATCGACCGTACCGAGATCCCCCCGCACTGACAAGCACCGTCGGGTGCCCGCGGTTCAGCGCACGTAGGTCGGGGTGAAGCTCACCGGCAGCCGGGTCAGGCCGCGGGTCCACACCGACGAGCGCCACTCCAGGGCGGCGGCGGGCACGGCGAGCGTCAGGTCCGGCAGCCGGTCGAGGAGCACCTCGATGCTCGTCTTGGCGATGACCTCGGCGAGCTCCGGCGCCGGGTACGGGCAGCCGTGCTCGCCGTGGCCGAAGGACATCTGGGCGCGGTTGCCGCCCGCGCCGTCCTCCGGCCGCACCTGCGGGTCGGCGTTGGCCGCGGCCAGGCCGAGCACGAGGAGGTCACCCGTGCGGATGCGCTGGCCCCCCAGCCGGGTGTCCCTCGTGGCGATGCGCCCGATGTAGTTCTGCGTGGGGGTGTCCTGCCACAGCACCTCGTTGAGGGCGTCGCCGACGCTGGCGCGACCGCCGGAGAGGCTGGTGGCGAACCGGGGATCGGTGAGCATCAGCCGGATCGTGTTGCCGATCCAGTTGGTCGTGTGCTGCTGTGCCGCGGACATCACCACGAGCATGTCCAGCACGATCTCCTCGCCGCTGAGGTTGGCCGGGTTGGCGAGCAGGTGCGAGGGCACGTCGGGCCCGGGGAACTCGCGCTTGCCCTCGACCAGCTGGCGCATGGTCTCCTGTACCCGGTCGTAGGCCTGCATCGAGTCCGACGCCGACGAGTCCAGCGAGCTGACCAGGTCCTCGACGATGGCCGGAGCTGCCGTCTCCGGCATGCCGCACATCACCGCCGCGGCGCGCAGCGGGATCCGCTCCGCGTACTGCGACACCAGCTCCGCCTCGCCGCTGCCGGCGAACTTGTCGATCAGCCGGTCGGCGATCCGCTCGCAGTGCGCGCTCAGGTCGAACTGGTCGACGGCGGCGAGGGCGTCGCTGATCGCGCCCGCACGCCGCCGGTGCTCCGGTCCCTCGGCGAACATGACCGAGTGGTTGTAGACGAGGTAGGCCAGCAGCGGCCAGTCGTCGGGGACCCGGTCCCACGCGTTCCAGCGCCGAGTGTCCCGGGCGAACAGCTGCGAGTCCACGGTGACCTGGTGCAGCTCGCGGTACCCGCACACGAACCAGGCCGGGACGTCGCCTTCGAGCAGCACCGGGGCGACCGGCCCGTGCTGGCGCCTGATCTCCGCGTACAGCCCGGCCGGGTCGTTGTCGAACTGCGGCCCGTACAGCCGCGCCGGGCCCGCGGCCCGGCGGCTCCCGGGCACCGGGAGCTCGTCGCGGTGCTGGGTGTCGGTCATGAGGTGGTCTCCCGAGCGGTTGTCAGCGCAAAGAGATGGTCGACGAGCGTGATCAGCACGTGCTTGACCGAGTCCCGGTCCCGCGCGTCGCAGTCGATCAGCGGCACGTCGTCGGACAGCGACAGCGCCTCGCGCACCGAGTCGAGGTCGTGGGTGGCACCGGGGAAGACGTTGCGCGCCACGATGAACGGGGTGCCGTGGTGTTCGAGGCGGTCGATGGAGTACCAGGAGTCCTCCAGCCGGCGGGTGTCCGCGAGCACCACTGCGCCGAGCGTGCCGGAGAACAGCCGGTCCCACAGGAACCAGAACCGTTCCTGGCCGGGCGCGCCGAACAGGTACAGCACCATCTGCTCGTCGAGGCTGATCCGGCCGAAGTCGAAGGCGACCGTGGTCGTGGTCTTGTCGACCACATCGCTGGTCCGGTCGACGCCGACGCCCGCCTGCGTCATGGTCTCCTCGGTCGACAGCGGGCGGATCTCGCTCACCGAGCGGACCATGGTCGTCTTGCCGACGCCGAACCCGCCGACGACGACGATCTTCAGGCCGTCGGCGGCCGTGCTTCGCAGGGGCGTGCGCACGCCGCTGTCCACGCCGCTGTCCACGCCATGGTCAGAGATTGTGGAGTCCAACGAGCACCTTCCTCAGAATCTCGGCATCGGGCAGTCGCGCGCCGGCGCGCGCCGAGGACGGGTGGCGGGCGGTGACCACACCGGAGCCGAGCAGGTCGGACAGCAGGATCTTCACCACACCCACCGGCAGGCCGAGCGCGGCGGAGATCTCGACGACCGCCACCGGGGCTCGGCACATCCGCAGGATCTTGACGTACTCGGACTGCATGCCCGGCTGGGGATCGGCGTTCGCGACGATCAGCGTGACGATGTCGAGATCGGGAGCGTCCGCCCGGCTGCGCCCCCTGGTGAGGGTGTACAGCCGGTCCGGATCCTCTCCGTCGAGCTCGCGTCGGCTCACTAGCCTGGGTCTTTCATGCGGATGTGGGCGACACGGGCTGCAAATGAGGCGAAGTGCCTGTCCTGTAAGGGAAACTGGGACTTGTATGGAGTCCAGGTTGCCGAACGGGAAGGCACTTCGCGGGTGAAGCGTAGCAAG
>NZ_WHTD01000193.1 GCF_009379765.1 Actinophytocola sp.
CGCCGCGCGTGCCACCGGCAAGGTGATCCTCGACGGCGTCTTCAACGACGTCCGCGACACCGAGGGCTTCGAGGCCGAGTGCCGGCAGGGCCGCGAGTTCGGCTTCGACGGCAAGACGCTGATCCACCCGAGCCAGCTCGAACCGTGCAACCGGATCTTCGCCCCGTCGCCGGAGGACGTCGAGCGGTCCCGGCGGATCATCGACGCCTTCGACGAGGCCCGGCGCGAGGGCCGCGGTGTGGTCACGGTGGACGGCCGGATGATCGAGAACCTGCACGTCGACAACGCCCGGCGGACCCTCGCCCTGGCCGCCGCGGTGGCCGGTCTCGACTAGGCCATGTCTCGTGGATCTTGGGTCGTGGTATTCGCGCCCAGCTGCCTCCTGGCCGCGTTGTCGGAAGGCCCGAATACAACCCGGTATGCGCGGCCTTCCGCCGCCTTGCCAGGAGACAGCTGGATCACGAATCCCATCGACCAAGATCCACGAGACACGACCTGCCGCTCGCGCACCACCTCCCGGCGTAACATCGAAATCGAGGGGCTTGCCGGGAGGCGTCATGGTCCTTTACATCGTCATCCTCGTGCTGGCGGTCGCTGCGGTCTGGGTCAGCTCGAGCGTTCGGGTGATCAAGCAGTACGAGCGCGGCCTGGTGTTCCGGTGGGGCCGCGTGCTGCCCGCGGTCCGGGGGCCGGGCCTCGCGGTCATCGTGCCGGTCGCCGACCGTCTCCAGAAGGTCAACATGCAGGTCGTGACCATGCCGGTGCCGGCCCAGGACGGCATCACCCGGGACAACGTGACGGTCAAGGTCGACGCGGTCGTCTACTTCAAGGTCATCGACCCCGAGCAGGCCATCGTCAACGTCGAGGACTACCGGTTCGCCGTCGGTCAGGTCGCGCAGTCCTCGCTTCGGTCGATCATCGGCAAGAGCGAGCTCGACGACCTCCTGTCCAACCGGGAGAAGCTCAACCAGGGCCTCGAGCTGATGATCGACACGCCGGCGCTGGACTGGGGCATCCACATCGACCGGGTGGAGATCAAGGACGTCGCGCTGCCCGAGTCGATGAAGCGGTCGATGTCCCGGCAGGCCGAGGCCGAGCGGGACCGGCGTGCGCGGGTCATCTCGGCCGACGGCGAGTTCCAGGCGTCACAGAAGCTGTCCGACGCCGCGCGGGTCATGTCCGACACTCCCGCCGCGCTGCAGTTGCGCCTGCTGGAGACCGTCGTCGCGGTCGCCGCGGAGAAGAACTCGACGCTCGTCCTGCCGTTCCCGGTCGAGCTGCTCCGCTTCCTCGAACACGCCCGTGGGACGCCTGAATCGGTGAAGCCGATCGGGACTGACGCTCCGAAAGGTAACGATGACGATGAGTAGTTTCCCTGCGCAGAGCGATATTCAGCCGTGACGGAGCGTCGAAGGTTGCGGTGATATAACGCACAGATCACGGTCAGGGCTTGTCTCGCCCCACCCCCAACGGGTGAGAGTGTGGCCATGGCAAAGCATCGCGTCAGCAAGGAGGGGCGAAGCAGGTCCCGGTTATTCGGTGGCCGACCCGCCCACGACGACCTGTTCGAGCGGAGCTTCCGATCCTGCCGTCGCTGCGGTCAGGACGTCTACGTGCTCGCCGACGACTGCCGCGGTTGCGGCGCCAGCCTCGAACTCGCCGGCCGGTTGTTCTGAACTGAATCAAGCCAGTGAGTGGCCCTGCGCACCTTCCCGACGCGAACGAGCGTTAACCGCGCGACACTGATCGGTAACCCCGGTGTCGCCGCAGTAACGAGTTCGAGGGAGCGCCCGCCATGGCCCGCCTTGCCCAGACCGCCGGCCTGACCGACGTGCAGCAGGAGATCCTCGCGACGGTCCGGGACTTCGTGGACAAGGAGATCATCCCGCACGCGCAGCGGCTCGAGCACGACGACGCCTACCCGCAGGACATCGTCGACGGGATGAAGGAGATGGGGCTGTTCGGCCTCACGATCCCCGAGGAGTACGGCGGGCTCGGCGAGTCGCTCCTCACCTACGCGCTCGTGGTGGAGCAGATCGCGCGTGGCTGGATGAGTGTCTCCGGCGTGATCAACACCCATTTCATCGTGGCGCACATGGTGCGCCAGCACGGCACGGACGAGCAGAAGCGGAGCCTGCTGCCACGCATGGCGACCGGCGATGTCCGGGGCAGCTTCTCGATGTCCGAGCCCGACCTCGGCTCGGACGTGGCGGCGATCAAGACCCGGGCCAAGCGGGACGGCTCAGGTGACGATGCCGAGTACGTGATCGACGGCGCCAAGATGTGGCTCACCAACGGTGGCAGCTCGAACCTCATCGCGCTGCTCGTGAAGACCGACGAGGGCGCGGAGAAGCCACATCAGAACCTGACCGCGTTCCTGGTCGAGAAGCCGACCGGGTTCGGCGAGGTGGCACCGGGCCTGACGATCCCCGGCAAGATCGACAAGATGGGCTACAAGGGCGTCGACACGACCGAGGCGGTCTTCGACGGCTACCGCATCGGCGCGGACAAGGTGCTCGGCAAGGCCCCGGGCAAGGGCTTCGCCCAGATGATGGACGGCGTCGAGGTCGGCAGGGTGAACGTCGCGGCGCGGGCGTGCGGGATCGCCATCCGGGCGTTCGAGCTGGCGGTGGACTACGCCCAGCAGCGCCGGACCTTCGGCAAGCCGATCGCCCAGCACCAGGCGATCGCCTTCAAGCTCGCCGAGATGGCCACCAAGGTCGAGGCCGCGCACCTGATGATGGTCAACGCGGCGCGCCTGAAGGACTCCGGCGAGCGCAACGACGTCGAGGCCGGCATGGCGAAGCTGCTGGCGTCCGAGTACTGCGCCGAGGTGACCCAGGACAGCTTCCGCATCCACGGCGGCTACGGGTACTCGAAGGAGTACGAGATCGAGCGCCTGATGCGCGAGGCCCCGTTCCTGCTGATCGGCGAGGGCACGAGCGAGATCCAGAAGACGATCATCAGCCGCGGGTTGCTGAGGGAGTATCGCGCAAAAGGCTGAGACGTCCGCGCCCGCGTTGTAACGTCCCGGCGGTGCATCTTCTGACGACAGCACAACAGGAGCGGTTGCGGCACCTCGCCCGGCGCAGCCCGGCGTTCATCGGCATGCGGGTCGTGGTCCACGACGACCACGTCGAGGTCGGCCAACCCGATGGGCTGCTGCTCGGGTTCGAGTCGCTGTCCGCGATCGTGGCCGACGCCCCGGCGGAGCTGCCGGAGCGGTACGGCGAGCGCGACGGAGTGTGCTTCCTGCAGGGCTCGGACTACGTGGGGTCGCTGGTGCTGGTCAGGCCCTGGGTGATCGAGGCCGTGACCGGTGAGACCGAGATGCCGCACGGTGCGCTGGTCGCGATGCCGGCCCGCGACCAGCTGGTCTTCCACCTCATCCGGGACAGGGCCGCGACCCGGTCCTGCACGCGGCCGACACCATCGGGCAGGTCGCCGCCGAGTGGTACGCGGAAAGCGCATACCAGCTCAGCTCGCGGGTGTACTGGTGGCGTCCCATGCCCGTCGGCGGGATCGAAGCGGTGGCGCACCGCAACGGCGCCGGCGTGGTCACGTACTACTCCGACGACTTCGAGGACCTGCTCCACGACGTGGACCGAGAGCGGGGTTAGCACCGTTCGCCCGGTATTGGCAGGATGGTGTCAACTGCTGAACGAGGTGAGCAACGGTGACCGGTGCGTTCTCCGGCTCGGGACGGGGGAGCCAAGGGCTTCCCAGGGTGCCGACGCCGCCGTCGGGATGGCCGATCGGGTCCTACGACACGTACAAGGAGGCCCATCAGGCGGTCGAGTACTTGGCCGGCAACGAGTTCCCGGTCCAGGAGGTCACGATCGTCGGGGTCGACCTGATGCTGGTCGAGCGGGTCATCGGGCGGCTGAGCTGGCCCAAGGTGCTCGGCACCGGCGCGCTGTCCGGGGCATGGTTCGGCCTGTTCGTGGGCCTGCTGCTCGGGCTGTTCAGCTCCCAGACCATGTCCTTCGCGCCGATCCTCGTCGGGCTTTCCGCCGGTGTCGTGTTCGGCCTGGTCTTCGCGGCCGTCGGGTACGCCACCACCCGCAGCAGCGGCCGCGAGATCGCCTCCGCGAGCCAGCTCGTCGCCGGGCGGTACGACGTCCTGGCCCAGCCGCGCAATGCCGAGAAGGGCCGTGATCTGCTCGCCAAGCTGGCGATGCGCCCCCGAACGGACTAATTCGCGGCCCGTTACAGGCCTTTTCTTAATCGTTGCCAATGTGGCTTGCGGCCCGTGATCATCGGGCCTAGGTTCAGTGCACCAACGCATCAGGTCAGGCGTTCCCGAGGCACGTCGAGGTGCTGGTGCCAGCTGTGGTTGGTCGCCGGACCTCCCGTCGCCGACGGGAGGAAGGCAGGATTTTCATGGGCAGTACCCGGACGGGCGGCCGGGGCGTGGTCAAGTGGCGTGCACTCGCCGCGACCAGCGCCGCGCTCGTCGCCGCGCCGACCATCGCGGCCTGCGGGTCGGACGGCGGCCTCGAGATCAACGTGTACTACGCGCCGGAGCAGAACTTCCAGACGGTCATCGACAACTGCAACGAGCAGGCGAACGGTCGGTACGAGATCGTCTACCGGAAGCTGCCCCGCGACGCGGACGGCCAGCGAGAGCAGATGGTGCGACGCCTGGCGGCCGGGGACACCGACCTCGACATCCTCGGGCTCGACGTCACGTGGGTGCCGGAGTTCGCCGAGGCGAAATGGCTCGAGGAGTGGAAGGGCGAGAACAAGTCCGACGCCGAGGCGGGCGTGCTCGAAGGTCCGCTGTCGACCGCCGAGTGGAACGACAAGCTCTACGCCGCAACGAAGAACACCAACGTCCAGCTGCTCTGGTACGACGACACGGTGACCCCGCAGCCACCCGAGACGTGGCGCGAGATGATCGACATGGCCAAGGACCTGAAGGCCGAGGGCAAGCCCTACCAGATCCTGTTCACCGGCGCCCAGTACGAGGGCCTCGTCGTCACCTACAACACCCTGGTCGCCTCCGCCGGCGGGCACATCCTGTCCGACGACGGCAAGAGCGTGGTCATGGACGAAGGCGCGGTCGAGGCGCTGGAGCTGCTCAAGGAGGTCGCGAGCGAAGGGGTCACGAACCCCTCGCTGACCAACGCGCAGGAACAGCAGGTGCAGCAGGCGTTCGAGATCCCGAACAGCGAGGCCGCGTTCGAGCTGAACTGGCCCTACGTCTACGCGGCGATCCAGACCGCGAACCCCGAGCGCGCCAAGAATCTCAAGTGGACTCGGTACCCGGGCATCGACGGCCCGAGCAAGGTCACCGTCGGCGGCTACAACCTCGCGGTGAGCGCGTACTCGCAGCACAAGCCCGAGGCGTTCGAGGCGGCGCTGTGCCTGCGCAGCCCCGACAGCCAGAAGTTCTCGGCCATCAAGGACGGCGTGCCGCCGACGATCGAGTCGGTCTACACCGACGAGCGGCCGCTCGACCCGAGCAAGCCTGAGGACGCGGCGAACAACCCGAGCATGGTGACCGCGTACCCGATGCGCGACGTCATCCTCGACGAGCTCCAGGACGCGGCGGTTCGGCCGCTGACCGTGGTGTACCAGAACTTGTCCACCATCACCTCCAAGGTGCTCTCCCCGCCCGCGGACATCGATCCACAAGGGACGGCAGAGGACCTTCGGGACGGCCTGCAGAAGGCGCTCGAGTCGAAGGGAGTGCTGCCGTGAGCGAGCTTGCGAGCGAACGAATGACACAGGGCCACCGCGAGCGGCTCCGCCGAGCCTGCGAGGAGGGGTCGTGAGCCAAACGGTCGAGACGAAGCCGGAGACAGCGGTACCGGCCAAGAAGAAGCCGGTGCTGAGCGAGGGCAAGCGGGCCGAGCGCAGGCTGGGCTGGCTGCTCTGCGCACCCGCGGCGATCGTGATGGTCGCGGTCACCGGCTGGCCGATCATCTACTCGGTGTGGCTGTCGCTGCAGCGTTACGACCTGCGGTTCCCGGACCAGCGGGAGTTCGTGGGGCTGGACAACTACATCGCGGTGCTCAGCGACGGCTACTGGTGGACGGCGGTCCTCGTGACCTCGTTGATCACCGTGGTGTCGGTCGTGATCGAGCTGGTGCTCGGCATGGTGCTGGCGCTGGTGATGCACCGGACGCTGGTGGGCCGCGGCCTGGTCCGCACGGTGTCGCTCATCCCGTACGGCATCGTCACGGTGGTCGCGGCGTTCTCCTGGTTCTACGCGTGGAACTCCGACACCGGCTACCTGGCCGACCTCGTCGGCGCGGAGGCGCCGCTGACCCAGCAGATCCCGTCGCTGCTGATCGTCATCCTCGCCGAGGTGTGGAAGACGACGCCGTTCATGGCGCTGCTGCTGATGGCCGGTCTGGCGCTGGTGCCGGACGACCTGCTCAAGGCGGCGTCGATGGACGGTGCCTCGGCATGGCAGCGGTTCACCAAGGTGATGATCCCGGTGATGAAGCCGGCGATCCTGGTCGCGCTGCTGTTCCGCACGCTGGACGCGTTCCGCATCTTCGACAACATCTTCGTGCTCACCAAGGGCGCGAACGACACGTCGTCGGTGTCCATGCAGACCTACAACAACCTCATCAAGGGGTTGAACCTCGGGATCGGCTCGACGATGTCGGTGCTGATCTTCATCGCGGTGGCGATCATCGCGTTCGTCTTCATCAAGTTGTTCGGTGCCTCGGCGCCCGGTAACGACCCTGGAGGAAAGCGCTGATGGCCGTCATCGGTGGCAGTACCACCGGCCGCAAGGTCCGGTGGACCATTGTGGACATCGTGATCGTCGTCTACGCGCTGATCCCGGTGCTCTGGACGCTGTCCCTGTCGTTCAAGACGGCGGAGAGCCAGACCGACAAGAAGTTCTTCCCCAGCGAGTGGACGTTCCAGAACTACCGGGACATCTTCACCACCAACGAGTTCATCCGCGCGCTGATCAACTCGATCGGCATCGCGATCATCGCGACGCTGATCGCGGTGGTGCTCGGCACGATGGCCGCCTACGCCATCGCGCGGCTGGACTTCCCGGGGAAGCAGGCGCTCGTCGGTGTCTCGTTGCTGATCGCGATGTTCCCGCAGGTCTCGCTCGTCTCGCCGCTGTTCGAGATGGAGCGCAACCTCGGTCTGTTCGACACGTGGGGCGGCCTGATCCTGCCGTACATCACGTTCGCGCTGCCGCTCGCGATCTACACCCTGTCGGCGTTCTTCCGGGAGATCCCGTGGGAGCTGGAGAAGGCGGCCAAGATGGACGGCGCGACGCCTGCGCAGGCGTTCCGCCGGGTCATCGCGCCGCTGGCCGCGCCGGGCGTGTTCACCACCGCGATCCTGGTGTTCATCTTCTGCTGGAACGACTTCCTGTTCGCCATCTCGCTGACCTCGACCGAGTCGTCGAGGACGGTGCCGGCGGCGCTGTCGTTCTTCACCGGTGCCTCGCAGTTCGAGGCGCCGACCGGGACGATCTCCGCGGCCGCCGTGGTGATCACCATCCCGATCATCATCTTCGTGTTGTTCTTCCAGCGCCGCATCGTGGCGGGGCTGACGTCCGGTGCCGTGAAGGGCTGAGGTAAATGGCAGAGATCGTCCTTGACAAGCTGACGAAGCGGTACCCAGACGGTGCCCTCGCGGTGTCCGAAGTGGACATCCAGATCGCCGACGGCGAGTTCGTCATCCTGGTCGGCCCGTCCGGCTGCGGGAAGTCCACGATGCTCAACATGATCGCCGGCCTGGAGGACATCTCCTCCGGCGAGCTGCGCATCGACGGCCAGCGGGTCAACGAGAAGGCGCCCAAGGACCGGGACATCGCGATGGTGTTCCAGTCCTACGCGCTGTACCCGCACATGACCGTGCGGGAGAACATGGCGTTCCCGCTGCGCCTGGCCAAGGTGGACGACGCGACCGTGAAGTCCAAGGTGGACGACGCGGCGAAGATCCTCGACCTCACCCAGCACATGGAGCGCAGGCCGGCGAACCTGTCCGGCGGCCAGCGGCAGCGGGTCGCGATGGGCCGGGCGATCGTGCGTAACCCCAAGGCGTTCCTGATGGACGAGCCGCTGTCCAACCTGGACGCCAAGCTGCGGGTGCAGATGCGCACGTCGGTGTCGAAGCTGCAGAAGCAGCTGGCCACCACCACCGTCTACGTGACCCACGACCAGACCGAGGCGATGACCCTCGGCGACCGGGTCGTGGTGCTGCGCGGCGGCGTGGTACAGCAGATCGGCTCGCCGCAGTTCCTCTACGACAACCCGGTGAACCTGTTCGTGGCCGGGTTCATCGGCTCGCCGTCGATGAACTTCCTGCCGGGCACGCTGGAGGAGGGCCGGTTGTCGATCGGGCTCGGCGCGGTCACCCTGTCCGACCGGGTGCGCCGGCTCGCCGAGGCGGCCGACGCGCCCCGCGAGCTGATCGCCGGCATCCGGCCGGAGCACTTCGAGGACGCGAAGCTGATGGACGCGGGCGCCAAGGAGGCCGGGGCGACGTTCGAGGCCACGGTCGACGTGCTGGAGTCGATGGGCTCGGACAAGTACGTGTACTTCACGGTCGAGGGTGAGGCCGCGACGTCCGCGGAGCTCGAGGAGCTGGCCGCCGACGTGGGCTCGGCCGACGTGCCGGCCAGCGGTTCGCAGCTGGTCACCCGGCTGTCGGCCACGTCCGCTGTGAAGGAGGGCGAGAAGGTCGACGTCTGGTTCGACGCCGACAAGATCCAGCTGTTCGACCCGTCGAACGGCAGGAACCTGACCTACGCGGAGTGACTCCGCAGTAGGCCCGCCAGGCCGTGGTGGGCGTAGCTGCCCGGGGTTGGGCTGTACAGCAACTGCGCGTCGACGAGCTCCTCGAGGGCTCGTTCGACGAGCGGTTGCGGCCACCCGGTCAGCCGCGCCGCCGCGGCCTGCGTGATCTCACCGCCGCCACGCAGGCAGGACAGCAGCTCGGCGGCGGCGCGCTCGGTCTCCTTGCCGCTGCCCGCCAGCTGCTCGACGCTCACCAGCAGGCTCGCCCGGACGTCCGCGAGCTCGGCCAGCCGGCGGTCGGGATCGGCGAGGAGCTCGACCCAGGAGGCGAGCGGCCAGTGCGGCCGGGTCGCCGCGCGGGTGGCGACGACCCGCAGGGCGAGCGGGTTGTACGCGCACAGCTCGGCGAGCTCGGCCGCCGCGTCCGGTTCGGCGGCGACCTTGCGCGGGCCGGCGATCCTGGCCAGCAGCGCCACCGCCTCGTCCTCGGCCAGCGGGTCGACATGCATGTGCACCGTGCCGTCCGGGCCGGCGACCGGGCGGCGGCTCGTGACGATCGCCGCGCAGCCGGGCTCGTCGGGGATCGCGGGCAGCACCTGGGAGGCGTTGGTCGCGTTGTCCAGGACCACGAGCATCCGCCGTTCGCGCTGCCGGGCCCGGTAGGCGCGGGCCGCGCTCACGATGTCGCCGGTGGGCGGTGCGCCGAGCTGGGCCAGCAGCGCGGTGAGCACCGCGGGCGGGCTCGCCGGCGCCACTCCGGACCTGTTACCGGCGAGGTCGGCGTACAGCGTGCCGTCCGGGAAGCGGGCGCTCTGCTCGTGGGCGAACCGGCTGACCAGCGTGGACTTGCCAGCACCTGCGGGTCCGTGGACGAAGCACACCACGGGGCCCGGTGACTCGAACCGCTCCCGCAGCTCGGCGAGCTCGACGGTCCGGCCGACGAACGTGGCGATCGGTGGTGGGAGCTCGGCCGGCGCGGGGGCGGGATCGGCGGTGATCCGGACGAACGGCACGGACAGCGTCAGGTCCTCGCGCAGGATCGACTCCTGGAGCCTGCGCAGCTCCGCGCCGGGTTCGACGCCGAGCTCCTCGACGAGCCGGTCGCGGACGCGGCCGTAGTGCGTGAGCGACTCGGCCGAGCGGCGGCTGCGGTACAGCGCGATCATCAGCTGCCGGCTCAGCCGCTCGCGGAGCGGGTAGCTGCCGGTCAGCTCGGTGAGCTCGGGGATCAGCCGGGCTTGCCAGCCCAGCCGCAGCTTCACCTCGAAGCTCTCCTCGAGCGCGCCGAGGTAGAGCTCCTCCAGCCGCGGCGCGTGGACGAGCCGCATCGGCACGTCACCGAGGTCGGCGAGCGGGGTGCCGCGCCAGAGCGTCAGGGCCTCGTCGAACAGCTGCGCGGCGCGCACCGGGTTGGCCGAGGCGACCGTGCGGGCCTGCTCGGCGAGCGTGGTGAACCGGGTGGCGTCGACGTCTGCTGGGTCGACCGCGAGCCGGTAGCCGGGCGGGACGGTCTCCAGCACCGGCAGCGGGAGGACGCGACGCAGCCGCTGGACGTAGTTGCGGATCGTCACCTGCGCGGTGTGCGGCGGCTGCGGGCCCCAGAGCTGGTCGACGATCGAGTCGACCGACACCGTCTCGCCCGCGCGGACGCAGAGCGTCGTGAGCACGGCCCGCTGCATCGGCGCGGTGACCGGGACGGGCGAGCCGCCGTGCCACACCTCCACCGGCCCGAGGATCCGGAAGTCCAAACCGGCGCTCCTTCTCTGTGTCCGTCACGCACGCTACCAATCCGCTACCGGCGCGCTACGGCACCGGTGACCGCTCCCGCGACGATGTCGAGCAAGGCACGTCACGGAGGGACTGACATGGGGCGAAGGGGATTGGTGGCCGGCCTGGTGGCGGCGACGCTGGTCGGGTTCTCGGCGGGGCCGGTGGCCGTCGCGGCGCCGCCACCGGGTGAGTCGGTGCAAGGCTCGATGATGTTCGTGCTGGACGCGTCCGGCTCGATGACCGCGCGGCTGCCGGCCGGCGGGAGCCGGATGGATGCGGCGAAGACGGCGATGAACACGCTGATCGACAAGCTGCCGGTCAACCTCCATGTGGGCTTCGAGGTCTACGGCACGTCGACCGGGAGCTCCGCGGGGGAGAAGGCGGCCGGCTGCAAGGACGTGCGGGTGCTGCAGCCGGTCGGTCGGGTCGACAAGGAGGCGATGCGCGCGCGGGTCGCCAGCATCACGCCGCGCGGCTACACGCCGATCGGCCGCTCGCTCCAGGAGGCCGCGGCGGCGCTGCCGGACTCCGGGCCCCGTGCGATCGTGCTGGTCTCGGACGGGATCGACTCGTGCGCGCCGCCCGCGCCGTGCGACGTGGCGCGCGAGCTCGACGGTGCGGGGGTGGAGCTCGCCGTGCACACTGTCGGCTTCCAGGTCGACCCGGCGGCGCGAGAGCAGCTGGAGTGCATCGCGTCGGAGACCGGGGGGGAGTATCACGACGCTCCGGACGCCGAGACGCTCGAGGACCTGCTGCCGGAGATCGCCGACCGGGCGCGGCGGTACTACCGGACCAACGGGGAGCGCGTGAACGGCGCCTCGTCACTCGACGAGGCGCCGTACCTCGTGCCCGGCCAGTACACCGACGACGTGCCGAGGAAGAAGCCGACCTACTACCAGGTGCACGTGCCGGCCGGGGCGACCGGGCATTACGCCGCGGTGCACACCGTCGAGTCGGGTAGCGATCGGTGGGACTCCAGGGTCGACCTGCGACTCGTCGACTCGGCGAAACGAACGTGCGCGAAGGATCGTGGATTCCGGGAGTTCAGCTACGACGGCCCGGAAACCGCGGCCGTGTCGTGGACGGCGGAGGAGAGTTCCCACTGCGATCCAGTCGGGCCGCATTTCCTCCAGGTGACCTGGGACAACCGGGTTGTCTCGGCGGAGGACGGGATCGAGATCCTGGTCGATGTCGAACCGCGAGTGCTGGACAACGCCGGCACGGCCACCGATCCGGTGGAGTTCACCGAGCCGGACACCGGGCAGGACATCGTGTGTGGGGCGGCGGCTCGTTCAACGAGGCGGCAGCGCTGCCGGGCACGGGCCGGTATCTCGACCGGGTGCGCTACAGCGAGTACAGCCTCTACAAGGTGTGGCTCGACTGGGGGCAGGCGCTGGCGTACCGCGTCACCTTCCTCGACGGACCGGACGAGGGGCGCGCGACCGCGGTGACCGAGCTGCGCGGGCCGACCCGGGCGGGGCGGCGCGACGACTGGTGGAAGTCGGCGGACTACACCGGCGCACCGGTGACCCTCGGGCCGGTCGCCACGCCCGAGGTGTCCTACGCCAACAGGTCCGGCGACCACCCGGCCGCGGCCGCCGCGGGGTGGTACTACCTCGTCGTGAAGTTGAGTCCGGTGTGGACGGACGGCCTCGTGGTGCCGGAGACGCAGCCGACCTTCGAGATCGCGGTGTCGGTGAGCGGTGAGCCGGCGGCCGGGCCCCGGTATGCCGAGGTGGACATTCCGTCGAGCGCGCCGCCGTCGACGCGCTCCACGTGGACACCGCCGTCGTCGGCCGCGGCCACCGCGGCGGCGTTCGGGTCGGGGTCGTCGCCGTTCCCGTGGTGGCTGCTCGGCGCGGTCGGTGGCGTGGTGCTGCTGGCGGTGGCGGTCCTGGTGGTGCTCCGGCGCCGGGCCGGCCGGGGATGACCCGCGGCGCCGGGTCAGTGGCGGGACGCCGGGCGGAACAGGCGGCGTTCCGCCGAGTGCGGGGTGGCCCGCGAGGTCGCCTCGGGGTGGTGGCGGGCCAGCAGGATGACCCCGAACACGGCCACGAGCGCGCCGCCCACCAGGCCGAGGCCGGTGACGCCGCCGGCGTCGGCCGTCTCGTCGAGCAGGCCGATCGCGATGGCGGTGGCGACCAGCGGGCTCAGCACCGTCTGGCAGCCGACCACGATGTCCGGCGGACCACTCGCGTAGGCGAGCTGGATGTACCACGAGCCGACCGCGAACGCGGCCACGAGCGCGGTGGCCGACAGCGGCGACACGCCGGTGAAGCCGTCGGTCTGGAACGTGTAGGTGACGTCGCGGACCAGGACCGACACCAGGCCGTAGGCCGCGCCGGCGCCGGTCGCGAGCGTGACGCATCGGACGATGCCCTCGCGCCAGGCGCCCACCAGACCGAACACCACCACCGCAGCCGCGATGATCTGGCAGGCGAGCAGCACGTCCGAGGCCGGGAAGACGACCGGGCTCGCGTGCCCGGACGCGAGCGCGACGAACACCGCGACACCGAGCGTGCTGGAGATGACCGCGACGACGGCGGCGGTGTCGAGTCGCTCGCCGGACGCGCGGGCGTTGAGTATCGCGACCGCGGGCAGCGCGAGCACCACGATGGGCGCGACGATGGTGACCGGGGCGAGCGCGAGCGCGAGGATCTGCAGGATCGCGCACGCGGTGAGCACCGCGACGCCGAGCAGCCACTTGCGGTTGTGCACCAGCCGGCCGATGGCCCGCAGGCCGAGCCCGGTTTCCTTGGTCTCGCTGCGCACGCCCTGGTGCTGGAGCTGGGCGCCGATCGCGCTGCACAAGGCGCCGAGCACGGCGAACGCGATGGCGAGCGCAGTCATCAGGTGGCCTCGACTCTCGCTGGCTCCCGGCGCTCGCGGGCCGTGCCCACCGCTACACGCAGCAGGCGGACCGAGAGTGCCATCAGCATCAGCATCTCAAGGCCGAAAAGGGCGCGCTGCACGAGCCCGGATATTCCGCGCCCGTCGAGCACGCCCGGAACGGCGAGGCTGGGGAACAGGTCGGGCAGCCGGGTGGCCAGGTAGGCGGCGGCCAACCCCATCGTGACCATCGCCATGCGCCGCACGACCCGGGCCGTGCGGGCCCAACGCTCGTCGCCCGCGAGGCGTTTGGCCAGCGCCACGCCGGCGAGCGGCAGGCTGACGAACAAAGACGCGCCGGCCACCTGGTGGATGAGCCCGGACGTGCTGGTGATCGTCTTGCCGTTGTCGGTGGGGAAGATCGCGCACAGGCTGAGGCTCGTGCACCACACCCCGAACAGCGTCGTGGCCGCGCCGCCGAACCGGATGCCCACCGTCCACATGCCCACCAGCATCAGCACCGTGCCCGCGGCGAGGATCGTGACCGAGGTGGCGAACTCCTCGCGGCCGTCGCCGTAGAACACGTAGTAGCTGACCGCCCTGGAGAACGGGTCGACCTCGTGCGCGAAGCGGATGTTGAGGTAGGTCATCATCGCGAGTGACCGGATCATCGCGATGATCGAGAGCAGCGAGAGGCACGAGGCCAGGAAGAGAAATCCCCCCAGCCACGGCCCGCGCTTGGTCACGCGCCCTCTGTAAGGCTCCTTGGTGTTCCGCCCACGTGCTCTGGAAGAAACATCCGTCACACTCCCCCCGGCGTCATCGTTCTCTTGTGATCAACGCGTGAACCCCCGTACAGATTCCCAAACGTGACCTGAGAGATGCCTCAGTTCACCGATGATCCACTCGCCCGGGTGAGCGCGGGTGGCCCGCCCCGACCGGGGCCCGGTGCGGCCCCCGGCCGGGCGCGCGGGTCAGTACTCCCAGATCTGCACCCCGCGGACCACATACGGCGCCTCGGGCACGAAGGTGCCGCCGCCCGGATAGGTGTCGAACTCGCCCTCGGTGGCGCAGTCCCGTCCCTGGTAGACGGTGACCGGCCGGCTGGTGCGGTTGGCGAACGAGCGCCCGTCGACGCCCTCGGGCAACGGCACGCACTCGCCAGGGTTGGCGTTCTCCAGCGCGACGCGATGGATGGCGCCGGCGTAGTCCTCGGTGGGCCAGAGGCAGAACTCGCCGCGCTCGCACAGGGCGGTGGGCTCGGCCCGCGCTCCCGGGTGGGGAACCCCGGCCCCGGCGATCCCGGCCCCGGAGGCCAACGCGGCTCCGGCGACGGCGACGACGGTGATGGCCCGCTTGATGGTGTTGGTCATGTGGTCTTCCTTCCCCTGCGGTGGATCGCCGGTGCGGCGACACGTCCGACAGTGACGGAGAAGGAGCGAGTGGCAAAACGGTTGTCCACAGTCGGCGAGTTGTCCACAGGCGACCGTCCACCCGGCTTTTTCGTCGGCACAGCCCGGTAAGGAATTGTCTCAAATTAACTTGTACATGTCGTGATTGTTCTGTCATGGTTCTGGTATGGCCATGGTCGTGGAGATCGATGAGCAGGTCCTGGCGGCGAAGTTCGGGACGATCCTGCCGCACTTGGATGAGCGGCAGC
>NZ_WHTD01000157.1 GCF_009379765.1 Actinophytocola sp.
CCCGCCCCGCCCCAGCTCACGGGCCTCAACACCAAGCCAGACCCGACGTTGCCGCTCAGTCAGATGCGGCTTGACCGCGTCATAGCGGCGTTCGAGAGAATCCATGACCAGGCTCATAGCACAGACCATAAACACCCCGAGACCAAAACCCAAGTTATTTTACTACGAGCCCTTACCAAAGCGGTCAAGGCCCAATGAACCGGGCACGTGAATCCAGATCGGTACGACATTTCCGAAACTTTCGGTCATGTTCGGCACCGTCGGCTACGCAGTCCTGCGTAGCCGGAAAGCCCGCACTCGTCCGACGACACGGCGGCCTCGCCCGCGAAGACTGGGTACATGACCAGCAGAAAGATCGAGGTGGCGGCGCTGCTCGTCGCCACCGTCGGGATCATCGTGCAGATCGGCACCGGCGTGCCGGGATATCCGGTGGTGCCGCCCGGACCGATCATCCTCGCGGCGGCGGCGATCGCCGTGCTCGGGTGGCGGTGGCGGTGGGCGCCGATGGTGCTCGCGGCCGTTCCGCTGTTCGTGATCGTCGGCGGGGTCATCGAGGGGTCGAGCTTCGACCGGCTCGTCGATCCCGCCGGTGTCGGGCCGTTCCTCGGCACCGCGCTGCAGTGGGTGGGCCTGGTCGTGGCGGTGCCGGCCGGGATCGCCGCGTCCGTCCGGACACATGCGACTGTCCACTAAGGAGGCGTCAGGCCCGCGCGCACGCCGAGCACCACCAGCTGCGCGCGGGACCGCGCGCCCAGCTTCACCATGGCCCAGCTGACGTGCGTGCGCACCGTGGCCGGGCTCAGCACCAGCTCCGCGGCGATCTCGTCGTTGGTCCGGCCGGTGGTCACCCACGCGACCATCTCCCGCTCCCGCTCGGTCAGCTGGTCGAGCCCCGGCACCGGCGACGGCGCGACCGTGCGGGCGAACATCGACACGACCCGCTTGGTGACCGACGGCGACAGCAGCGCCTCCCCCGCGGCCACCACCCGGATCGCGCGCACCAGCTCACCCGGCGCGGCGCCCTTCAGGATGAACCCGCTCGCGCCCGCCCGCAGCGCCTCGACGACGTACTCGTCGACCTCGAACGTGGTCACCACGATCACCCGGACCTCGGCCAACGGCAGCCGGCGCAACGTCTCCAGGCCGTCCATGCCCGGCATCCTGATGTCGAGCAGCAGCACGTCCGGGCGCTCGCCGGCGACCAACGCCAGTGCCTCGGCGCCGCTGGTCGCCTCGCCGACCAGGTCGAGGTCGGGCTCGCGCGAGATCAGGACCCGCAGGCCCATCCGGACCAGCTCGTGGTCGTCGGCCAGCGCCACCCGGATCATCGGGTGCCACCCGGCAGCCGGGCCAGGACCGCGAACCCGCCGCCGTCACGCGGGCCGGTGACCAGGGTGCCGCCGGCCGCCTCGACCCGGCGCCGCATCCCGTCGAGCCCGCGTCCGGGCGGGCCGGGTGTGCCTCGACCCCGGTCCTTCACCTCGACCACGACGCCGGTGCCGTCCCGGGCGACGCGCACCTCGGCGCGGGTCGGACCGGCGTGGCGCAGCACGTTGGTCAGCGACTCCTGCACCACCCGGAAGGCCACCATGTCGATCTCACCGTCGATCTCGCCGCCCGGCTCCATCCGCTCCAGCTCCAGCTCCACCGGCAGGCCGCCGGCCCGCACCCGCTCGACCAGCTCCGGCACGCCGGCGAGGCCGGTGCGGTCCCGCGCCACCGCGTCCAGCATGCCGCGCAGGCCGGCGAGCGACTCGGCGCTGGCCGCCTTGATCGCCTCGAGCGACGCGCGGACCTGGTCGGGCTGCTCGTCGAACACCACCAGCGCGACGCCGGCCTGCATGGCGACGACCGCGAACCCGTGCCCGGCGACGTCGTGCACCTCGGCGGCGATACGCATCCGCTCCTCGATCGCCGCCCGCGCCACGAGGTCGCGCCGCTCCCGGTCGCGCGCGACCCGGCGGGTGTACCCGAGCGCGCCGAGCGACCACGGCAGCACGATCCAGCCGGTCCAGGCGAGCGCGAGCAACGCGGGCGACGACGCGTCCGGCGCGACCCGGACCAGCAACGTCACCGACGCCACGACCGCGGCGATCCCGCACAGTGGCAAGGAGATCCGCGGCGGCCGCAGCCGGGCGACCTCGAACATCCCGATGACCATGCACAGCTGCACCGACCCGTACGGGTATCCGGCCAGCAGGTACGCGCTGACCGCCGCGACGCCGCCGGCGAGCGCCCATTCCGGCGCGACCCGCCGCGGCCCCACGGTGACTCCCGCGGCAACCACGATCAGGACGATCCCCACCGCGTCGAGCGTGCGGACGTGCGTCTGCGCCGACTGTGCCAGGAACGTCCCCGCCACCAGGCAGCCGGCGAGCGCCGCGGCGAGTACGCCGTCGAGCCACCTCATCGCAGGATCCGTTCCACCGCGACGTCCACGAGCGCGCCGGCGTCGGGAAACACGTCGGGCAGGGTCAGCCGTTCGACCACGAGCCAGTTCATGGCCAGGTACAGCACGATCACCGTGGTGGCGTCGCCGGGCGGCCCCGCCCGCTCGTGCGCGGCGACGTTGGCCGCGACGTCCGCACGGATGGTCTCGGTCAGCGCGGCGCGCAGCTCCGGCCGGCGGGTGGCCTCCAGCCGGAGCTCGAGCAGTGCCAGATACCCCTCGCGGTAGCCGGCGACATGATCGACGAGATGGCGCAACCGCGCGGCCGAGTCCGCGCCGGCCGGCACGGTCACCGCGCCCAGCCGCTCGAAGATCCGCCCGCCGATCTGGGCGAACAGCTCGTCGCGGTTGGCGAAGTAGTTGGACGCCGTGCCCACCGGAACCTCGGCCCTGGCGTCGACCGCGCGGAAGGTGAGCCCCCGCGCGCCGATGTCGGCGAGCACGTCGATGGCCGCGTCGACCAGAGCGGTTCGCCTAACCGGGTTGCGTCGCACGAGCCCACTGTATCACTATGTCTGAAGTACTACGAATGAAGTGATACGAGACGCCGACCCTCGCGTCGTCGAGCTGTCGGACGAGCTGCTGATCATCTTCGCGACCGGGCTCGGCGCCTGCAGGTGTACACATCGGACGGTCGGTCGGCGGACGCGCCGTTCGAGCCGGGCGCGCTCACGGTCAAACATCGGCGACCTGACGGCCCGCTGGACCGGCGACCGCCGGCGCTCCTCCCGGCACCTCGGGGTGCTGGCCCCGCCGGTCGGCGTGCGCGAGCACCCCGGGGTCATCGCGCACGAGTACCCGATGGAAAACCTGAACGCGATCACCGTGGGCTGACTGTTACAAAGACCCCGTGATCCGTCTTGCCCGCCCCGACGACCTGCCCGCGCTCGTGGACATCGAGCGCTCCGCCGGTGAGCCGTTCCGCGCGATCGGCATGGCCCTCGTGGCCGACGACGACCCGGGCACCGTCGAGGACCTGGCGCCGTACCAGGAAGACGGCCGCGCCTGGGTGTCCACCGACGCCGACGACCGGCCGGTCGGGTACCTGCTGGCCGAGGTCGTGGACGGGCACGCGCACATCGAGCAGGTCTCCGTGCGGCCGACCCACGGCCGCCGGGGACTGGGCCGGCAGCTCATCGAGACCGCACGCGAGTGGGCGCTGGCGCGGGGTTTCGACACGGTGAGCCTGACCACCTACGCCGAGGTGCCGTGGAACGGGCCGTACTACGCGCGGCTGGGTTTCGAGGTGCTGGCACCGGACCGGCTGACCCCGGGCCTTCGCGAGATCCGGGCGCGCGAAGCGGCGAAGGGCCTCGACGCGTGGCCCCGGGTGACGATGGTCCTACCGGCGCGGTCCGACACCTGAGCCGCGGGATCGCCTCGAACGCGTCGCCCGGGACGTCGAGCGACCCGAGCGCGTCGTTCAGGGCATCGGCCGACGAAAGTCGCGTTTGAACGGTCTGCCCGCGTGGTAGCCCGGCGGCCATGTGGCTGTTGACGAGCCGACGGCCGGCAGGGCGGTGAGACGATGAGTTCGGTGTCGTTTCGAGCGGACCCGCCCACGCCGGGCGGGTTCTCCGTGCGAGTGGACAACCATGGCGAGACAGTGGTGGTGAGCGTGGCCGGCGACGTGGACCTGGCCACCGCTCCCGAGCTGGGCGAATCGATCTCGACGGTGCTCGAGCGGCGGCCGGGGCTGCTGGTGGTCGACCTCAGTGAGGTCAGCTTCCTGGCGTCGGCCGGAATGAGCGTCCTGATCGCGGCGGACCAGCAGTCCGGAGAGCACACCCGGTTCCGGGTGGTGGCCGCGGGCAACGCGACGTTCCGTCCGATGGAACTCACCGGGTTGACCGAGATGTTCTCGATCTACCCCACCCGCGACCAGGCTCTGCGCCAGGATTGAGCTCGCCATGCCTGAGGCTGAACGCGGTGCGGTACCGGGCCGGAGGCGGAAGGTGGAGACTCCGGAGTGAACGTGGGGCATACACGACCCGAGGACGCCCAGGAGGGCGACCTGCATGTCCGGGTCCCGGCCGTCGCCGGCCGGCTCACCGGGCTCCGCCACGCACTGGCCGAATGGTCCGAGCGCGCGGGCCTGCCGCCGGATGACAGCGAGGCGCTCATCCTGGCCAGCTACGAGGCGATGGCCAACACGGTCGAGCACGCATACATCGGACAGCTGCAGGGCGTGCTCGACCTTCGCGCGGTGCGCGACCTCGCCCGGGGCTGCGTGACCGTCACGGTCACCGACTACGGGCGGTGGAAGCCACCGCCCGCCGACCCCGGCACGCGCGGCCGCGGCCTCCCCCTGATCCGCGGCCTCACGGCAACCGCCGCGATCACGCCGTCGACCACCGGCACGACGGTCGCGATGTCCTGGCCCCTCCCCACGAAGCCCTGAGAGGTAGCTGGCGTGGCGTGTCGACCGCTGGCGTCGCCGAGTCGACCCGTCGCGTCGCCGAGTCGACCCGTCGCGTCGCCGGGTCGACCCGTCGCGTCGCCGAGTCGACCCGTCGCGTCGCCGAGTCGACCGGGTCGGTCCAGCGCGGCGTCACCACCTGCTGTCATCGCCACGAGACGACACAGCGACGTCACGAGACGACACAGCGACGCCACCCGACGACACCGACCCAGCTCGTCCTGCTCTGGCTCGGAATCGGAGCCATCGGCGGGCCGTTCACCGGCAAGCGCGGTCGTCTGTCAGGGTGGGGAACGCGTCCGGTTGGGCGTGGCGGCGCGAGGCTCGGGAAGGGGCGGCACCCTCGACCGGATCGGCACGGGGTCGCCGGTGGCGGCGCTCAGCCGGGCGGTCGCGCGGAGCCGCAGCATCGTGGCCAGGCGGTCCGGGTCGGTGATCGTGGAGACCAGCTCGGTCGCCACGTCGTACACGGCACGCTCGATGGTCTCCTGGTTCTGCTCGGGCAGCCGTACCCGCAGCACCTCGACGGACGCGGCCATGATGCGCAGCACCTCGTCCGGCGCCATCGACCTCGACCTCGTATTCCGACCACCCATTCGGCCCACCTCCTGACCGATTCAGACTACCGGGCGACACGCCCGGATTTAACCCTGTGACCAGCGGTTTCACTCAGATGGCTGAGGCCAGCCCCACATGGGTACCGCACGCAGCGGATGGAGCTCGTCGTCGGTTCTGGCGTGCGAGTTCTGCGCGCTTGGGAACCGGCCTCAGCGCAGGGCGTAAGCACGGATGACCGTCTCGGTCGACGCTGGGGTGCGCGGGTGGAGTCGACCTCGACGACAACGGCCGACGCGGAGGTTCTGCCGGTGGATCAGGTGGTTAGCAACCGTAGTTGACTAATTTCGGATTAGTCAACTACGGTTGCTTACATGTCCGGTGTCGAGGTTCCCCACGATCCCGCTGACGGGCTGGCGGCCGTGGCGGCGTTGCGGAAGTTGGCTGACCAGTTGGAGAACGCCGCTGTCGAGCGGGCGATGCGAGCCGGCTGGAGCTGGCCGCAGGTCGCCGAGGCGCTCGGCCTCACGCGCCAAGCGGTCCACAAGAAGCATGCCAAGCGGCTCATCGCCGCCGGCGTGACGCTGAGGAGGCGCAACGATGACCGCGTTTGACAAATACCTTCACGCGATCATCGTGCGGGGAGAACAAGAAGCACGCGACGACGGATCGGCGGCGGTCGAGGCACGCCATCTCCTGCTCGCGATCGCCGGCGAGCGGGAAACCACCACGCAGCAGGTCCTGGCCTCGGTCGGGTTGGACCACCGAGCGACTCGCGACGCGCTGGACCGGGAGTTCGCGCACAGCCTGAGCACGGTCGGCGTGTCTCGGGCCGCCTTCGACCTCCCTCGGCCGAGCAATGCCCCGGCGCATCCGAAGATGGGCGCCTCGGCCAAGCTCGCGCTGGAACGAGGGTTCGCATCCGTGGCCCGCAAGAAAGATCTGCGGCCGGCGCATCTGCTGCTCGGGATCCTGCGCGCTCAGGCCGGCACCGTGCCGCGCGCGCTCGCCCTGGCGGGTATCGACCAGGCCGACCTGACGGCACGGGTGCTGCGAACGCTCACCAACGAAGGCGAACAAAGGTGACGACCAACGAGAAAGTCGTGCTCGATGTCGACGGACTGCGCATGCGCTACGGCACGAGCGATGTCCTGCGCGATGTGACGTTCCAGGCGCGCCAAGGGGAGGTGCTGGCGCTGCTAGGCCCGAACGGGGCGGGAAAGACCACCGCGATCGAGATCCTGGAAGGTTTCCGGATGCGGTCGGCGGGCAGGGTCACGGTGCTCGGCACCGATCCGGCGCACGGCACCGAACAATGGCGGGCACGGGTGGGTGTTGTGCTGCAGTCCTGGCGGGACCACGGTAGCTGGCGGGCGCGTGAGTTGCTCGCGCATCTGGGTTCTTGCTACGCCTGCTACTCCACAGAGCTGGTCGAACGGCCATGGGACGCCGGCGAGCTCGTCGCGGCGGTCGGCCTGTCCGAGCACGCGAACAAGAAGATCAGGATGCTCTCCGGTGGGCAGCGACGCCGGCTGGATGTCGCGATCGGCATCGTCGGCCGTCCCGAGCTGCTGTTCCTCGACGAGCCCACCGCCGGCATCGACCCGCGGGCACGGCGTGAGTTCCACGATCTCGTCCAAGGCCTCGCGGAGAGGGGCGAGACCACGATCCTGCTCACCACGCACGATCTGAACGAGGCCGAGAAACTCGCCGACCGCATCATGATCCTCGACCACGGACGAGTCGTCGCGGATGGTACGGCCGAGGAGCTCGCCCAGCGGATATCGGGCGAGGACGAGGTGCGCTGGACTCGCGACGGGCAGCATTTCGCGCGGTCGACCGCCGAGTCCACCAAGCTCGCTTTCGAGCTGTTCGAACAGTACGGCGAAGCGATCGAGAACCTCGAAGTCCGCCGGTCCTCATTGGAAGACACCTATCTCTCCCTGGTACACCAGGCCGAGTCCGGCCAGCACGAAACCGTGGCGCACTCGTCGGCAGTGTCCAGTTCGGACGGGGTGACCCGATGAACCCGACCACGACGGCGTTGCGCGCGGGCTGGTCCCGCGGGCTGATCGAGCTGCGACAGTCGCTGACCAACGGCGGGGACCTGTTCAACCACTGCTTCTGGCCCGTGCTGATGTTGGCCACCCTGTTCTTCCTCCGAGACGTCTCCTTCGGGCAGAGCGGGTTCATGCTCGGCACTCTCGTCCTGCCCAGCATTCTCGGCATGAACGCCGCGATGGCCATGGTCACCATGAGCCAACTGCTCACCGCCGACCGCGAGGACGGAACCCTGCTGCGGGCGAAGGCGATCCCGAACGGAATGCTGACCTACCTGGTCGGCAAGATCATCGCGGTGTCCGGGAGCCTGGTCGTCGACCTTGCGATCTTTCTGATCCCCGGCTTGTTCATCATCTCCGGCCTCGCGGCCGGCAGCCCGGGTTCCTGGCTGACCCTGATCGGGCTGCTGGCCCTGGCCCTGGTGGCAACCCTGCCTGTCGGCGCGGTGCTGGGTTCGGTGTTCACCAGCACACGCAGCCAGGGACTTCTCACGCTGCCGATACTCGGCATGATCGCGATCTCCGGGGTCTTCTACCCGATCACGTCGACGCCGGAGTGGCTGCAATGGGTCGCTCAGGTCTTCCCGATCTACTGGCTCGGCCTCGGCATGCGTTCGGCCCTGCTGCCCGACGGCGCGGTCAGCGTCGAGATCGGCGAGTCCTGGCGGTACCTGGAAACCGTCGGGGTGCTCGGGGCCTGGGCCGTGCTCGGCCTGGTCGTGGCACCGATCGTGCTACGCCGGATGGCACGCCGGGAGTCGGGATCCACCGTGGCCGAGCGGCGCGAGAGAGCCCTGCGGCGGGTCGGGTAGGACGAGGCACGGCCACATGCACCGGCTGGATCGGATCTCCGGGCATTCCGGGCCACGCCGGGCCTTCCGGCATCGGGCACAATCGGCGGGTGCGAGCTGAGCGTTTGGTGACCCTGCTGTTCCTGCTGCAGCAGCGCCGCCGGGCCACGGCGGCCGAGCTGGCCGACGCGCTGGCCGTGTCCGAGCGGACCGTGTACCGCGACATCGCGGCCCTCGAGGCGGCCGGCGTTCCACTGTGGACGGAACAGGGGCGCACCGGCGGCATTCGGCTCATGGACGGCTGGCGGACCCGGCTCGACGGGCTCACCGGCAAGGAGGCCGCCGCCATCTTCGCGGTCGGCGTGCCCGAGGTGCTCGCCGAGCTCGGCCTCGGCTCGGCGCTCACCGCGGCGCGGGCCAAGGTCCTCTCCACGCTGCCGGCCGGCCTGCGCGACTACGCCGAGCAGATCAGCGACCGCTTCCACCTCGACGCACCCGGCTGGTTCCACCGGCCCGAGGAGGTCTCCCAACTCGCCACCGTCGCCTCGGCCGTCGCCGACCCGCGGCGGCTGCGGGTGCGCTACGGGCGGCCCGACCACTCCGTCGACCGGCTGCTCGAACCACTCGGCCTCGTGGTCAAGGCCGGTGTCTGGTACCTGGTCGCGCTGCCGGTGCCTGGTGACGTGCCGCACACCTACCGGGTCGCGCGCATCGCGGACGCCGTGCCGGACGAGCCGTTCGAGCGGCGGCCGTTCGACCTCGTGGCCTGGTGGGCGCAGACGTCCGCGCGGTTCGAGCGCTCGCTGCTGCGTGACCGGGTGCGAATGCGGCTGAGCCCGCGGGCACAACGCGCGCTGCCGGAGATCACCGACCGCGAGGCGGCCGCCGAGGCACTCGCCGCCGCCGGCCCACCGGACGCCGACGGGTGGTGCGAGCTGGAGCTCGACGTCGAGAACGAGCGCGTCGCGCTGACCCAGCTCACCGGCCTCGGCGTTGGGGTGGAGGTGCTGGCGCCGCCGACCCTGCGAGCCGCCCTGGCCGAGGTGGGCCAGGCGATGGCGGCTCGCAACCGGGTCGCGGGTCAGCGGTAGCCGGCGGCGTCCGCCGGCTTGCCCCGGCTCTCGACCTCGTCGATGTAGCGCCAGGCGTCCGGGCGGCTGCCGTCGGCGTCGTCGAAGTCGTAGAGCTTCGCCAGCTGCCCGGAGGACAGCGACTGCCCCGACCACCGCGCCACGTCCGGGTCCGCGGCCAGTGCCGCGGCGGCCCGGCCGACGAACACCGGCGACTCGGAGATCACGAAGTGCGGCTGGACCTTCGTCGCGTCGAGCCAGTTCGACTCGGTCACGCCGAACGCGTCGAGCATCGCCTCCGAACGCAGCCACCCCGGGGTCAGCGCGACCGCGGTGCAGCCGAACTCGCGCAGCTCCTCGGACTGGCCCAGCGCCATCCGCTGCACGGACGTCTTCACCAGGTCGTAGAAGAACCCGGCGTCCTTGCGGTACTTGGCGTTGTACTCGGCCGTGCCGTCGGTCATCTCGATCACCAGCCCGCCCGGCCGGCGGATCAGCAACGGCAGCGCAAAGTGGCTGGTGATCGCATGCGTCTCGACACCGAGCCGCAGCATCCGCAGGCCGCCCTCCAGCGAGTGCTCCCACAGCTTGTCGCCGAACCTGAGGTAGCCGTCGCCGCCCCAGATGTCGTTGACCAGCACGTCCAGCCGCCCCTGCTCGGCGTCGATCCGCTCGACGAGCGCGCGCACCGAGCCGGCCTCCAGGTGGTCGACCCGGATCGCGATACCCGTGCCGCCCGCGGCGGTCACGAGCTCGGCGGTCTCCTCGATCGTCTCCGGCCGGTTCATCTCCGAGCGCTGCTCGCGCGTGGTCCGCCCCGTCACGTACACCGTCATGCCCAGCCGGCCGAGCTCCACCGCGATGGCCCGGCCGGCCGCCCGCGACCCCCCGGCGACCAGCGCCACCTTCTTCTCAGTCATGCCGGCCACGATGCCGGCAAAACCTGACAACCGCCGGCCGGATTTCCAGAAGAAGCCGTCAGCGCGGCACCTCGGCCTCGACCAGGCGCTTGAGGGCGTCGAGTTGGCCTGCGTCGGTTCGCCGGATGACCGCTCGCAGCGCCGGGGCGACCACCCGCCACATCGCCCCGGTGGTCACGTCGGCGACGAGCACGATGCGGGTCGCCGCGCCGTCGGCCTCGACGGAGTAGGTGTAGTCGGCCCGCACGCCGCCCTGCACCGACGTCAGCGTGATCGACTCGCCGGGCCGCACCGCGGTGACCTCGCTGGTGCGCTCCTTCTTCCGCGCCACGAACGTCAACGTGGTGCCCACGTCGATGCCGCCGCCTGCCCGTGCACTGTCCACTCCGGACATCCAGTCGGGGGCGCGCCGCCAGTCGGTCAGCACCCGCCACACCTGTTCGGCCGGCCGGTCGATGACCTGCGTGGCGATGAAGGCTTGGGTCATGCGCGCACCTTCCCGCCGCGGGCCGCGAATGTCTTGGACGGATTTCACCTGGGCACGAAGCCGGGCGCGGCGTCCTCCGGCCGGTAGGTGCGCCGCTGCGCCGCCTGGTACTCCGACGGCGTGACGCCGGTGTGCCGCTTGAAGTCGCGGATCAGGTGGGCCTGGTCGAACCAGCCGAGCGTGGCGGCGAGCTCGATCCACTCGATCTGCCCGTACACGTCGAGGTGCGCGAGCAGCGCCCGCAGCCGCAGGATCCGCGCCAGCGTCCGCGGGCCGAGCCCGACCACCCGGGAGAACTCCCGGTCCAGATGCCCGTGCGACACCCCGAGCGACGCGGCCAGCTCGCCGATGCTCCGCGCGGGCTCGGCTTCCAGTGCGGCAACGGCCGCCGCGCACCGCTCGACGCCGGGACCGACCTCGCCGAGTGAGGAGGTGAGCGCCGTCTCGGCCTGGGCGAGCACCTCGCCCGGCTGGGTGACGGCCAGCTCGGCGCGGAGGCGGGTCGCGGTGGGCCACGCGGTGGCGAGGTCGACGACCCGGCCGCGCAGGCCGGCGGGGTCGAGGCCGAACACCGCGCGGCAGCCCACCGGGGTGGTGACGATGCCGACGCAGAACGTCTCGGCGGTGGGCTGGTTCACGATCGGCCGGTCGTGCGGGCCGATCAGGAAGCCCGTGGTGGCGAGGAACGCCGGGCCCGCGGCGGGGGTCTGCCGGATGGGCGGGCCGAGCACGATACCGGCCACTGTGGACCCGGTGGGCGCGATCAGCTCGCGCTCGTAGTCGATCCGGCCGCGGGCGTACCAGATCGACTCGACGTAGCGCGCCAGCGGCGCGGCGGGCGCCCTGGTCAGGAACGTGAACTCCATCGCGCCGTCCAGTATGGACCCCGTCACGCAAGCAGTCCCGTCAGATACATGAGACCCACCGCGGCCGTGAAGCTCGCGGCGGCCAGCGGACCGGGCTTCCCCACCACGAGCCGCCCCACCGCGAGCACGACCTGGGCGATCGCGCCCGCCGCGATGCCGAGACCGAGCACCGCCCACACCCCGCCCGCGGTGAGCCCGCCGAGCCACAGGCCGGGGATGGCCGGCAGCCCCGCGGCGCCCGCGACCAGCAGCAACACCCACCGCCGGGCACGCGGGGGCGGCTGTGGACCGCGGGCGAGCGGTGCCGCGATGGCCACGCCCTCGGTCAGGTTGTGGATCGCGAAGCCGATCACGAGCGCGGCACCCAGCGCCACCTCGCCGATGCGCATCGCGGTGCCGACCGCGAGTCCCTCGCCGAGGTTGTGCAGCCCGATGCCGATCGCGATCAACCACGCCGGCCGCATACGGGGCGCGGGCACCGCTCCGGGGCCGCCGCGCGGGGCGACGCCCAGCGACTCCACCGCCGCGAAGACCGCCAACGCCCCGAGCCCGCCCAGGGCGAACACGCCGATCCCGTTGAGGCCGGAGCCGAGGCCGCCGGCCAGATCCAGGCCCTCCGCGGTCGAGTCCACGAGCAGGAACGCCAGCAGGCCGAGGGTGAACACCAGGACTGCCCCGGTCACCCGGACCGACGCGCGGCGCAAGAACGGGAGCCACAGCAGGCCGAGCATCACCGGGAGCGTCGCCATCGCCAGGCCGATCAGCGCGAGCATGCCGAGCGTGGCCGGCGCGCCGGTCGGGGTGAGCGACGGCGACGCGATCTCGTGCTCGATCACCGTGCCGGTCGAGGTCAGCAGCGCGACGTGCACGGGGATCGCGGGCTGCCGCTGAGCTGCTCGGCGGCGGCCATGCGGCTGCTGATGCGGGCGAAGTGGCCGGGCAACGTGGCGCAGCTGCGCGAGGTCCTGCGCCGGGTGACGCTGCGCCGCCGGGTCGGTGTCATCGAGCCGGGTGACCTTCCCCCCGAGCTGCAGACGGTCACCGGCCGGGTGCTCAACCCGCTGGAGTCCATCGAACGGGACGCGATCGTGCGCGGCCTGCTCGACGCCGACGGCAACAAGAAGGAGGCGGCCCGGGCGCTCGGCATGTCCCGCGCCACCATCTACCGCAAGATCCGCGAGTACGGCATCGACATCCCCCAGTGAGTCCCGAGGTGACGATCCCGGCGGCGTCCGCGTCGCTACCACCGGCGTACCGAGACGCCGATCCTCGCTATTACTCTTAGTCAACCAGTTGGGCTATTTGGGTAAACAAGCGCCTCGGCCGTGCCCTGCCGCCGAGGTGGATCTACTGTCGGATCCGCAGGCCGTGCGGGGCACGGCCTGCGGGTGTCATGTCAGGAGCGAGGCGGGCGATGGGGCGCAGGACTGGATTCCGCGAGGTGCTCGCCGTGCGCGAGTTCCGCGCACTCTGGTCCGCAGAGCTGCTGTCGGTCGGCGGCGACCAGCTCGCCCGGGTCGGCCTCGCCGTCCTCGTCTACACCCGGACATCGTCCGCCGGCTGGACCGCGCTGACCTACGCCCTCACCTTCCTTCCCGCGCTGCTCGGCGGGGTGCTGCTCGGCGGGCTCGCCGACCGGTTCCCACGCCGCGAGCTCATGGTGGTCGTCGACGTGCTGCGCGCGGCGGTCGCCGGGCTGATGGCGATCCCGTCGCTGCCGATCCCGGTCCTGCTGGTGCTCGTGTTCCTGCTGACGCTCGGCGGGGCACCGTTCAAGGCGGCGCAGCAGGCACTGCTGCCCACGATCCTCACCGGCGACCGGTACGTTGCCGGGCTCGCGCTGCGCACGGTCACCAGCCAGACCGCACAGGTCGCCGGCTTCCTCGGCGGCGGCGCGCTGCTCGCCGTGCTCGACCCGCACGCGGCTCTCGGCCTGAACGCCGGCACCTTCCTCATGAGCGCGGCCGTGCTGGTGCTGGGCGTCGACCACCGGCCGGCCGCCCGCGCGACGCACCCCGCACGGTCCACCGGCGCCGCCTCGCTGATCTGGCGGGACCCGTACCTGCGCGGGCTGGTCGCGCTGTCCTGGCTCGTCGGCGTGTTCGTCATCCCCGAAGGGCTGGCCGCGCCCTACGCCGCGGGCCTCAGCACCGCGGCGGCCGCGGTCGGGCTGCTGATGGCGGCGGCTCCGGCCGGCAGCATCGTCGGGGCATGGCTGGTCTCCAGGGTGCCGCAGCACGCACGCCCGGCCATGACGACCTGGTTCGCCGTGCTCGCGGGCGTGCCGCTGACGGCCTGCCTGCTCCGACCGCCGCTGACCGTGGTGGTGCTGCTCTGGGCGATCTCCGGCGCGTGTGCCACCGCTTACCTGGTCCTCGCGCAGGCCGCGTTCGTGCTCGCCGTCCCGGACCACAGCCGCGGAGCCGCGTCCGGTCTGGCGGGCGCCGGGGTACTGTCGTCACAAGGTGTCGCGGTGCTCGGCGCAGGCCTGCTGGCCGATGCGACGAGCCCGGTGCTGGCTGTCGCGACCGGAGGTGTTGCCGGCGTGGGACTCACCGGCCTACTGGGGGTGTCGTGGCTTCGCGCCCGTTCCCGCCAAGGGCGAGCGCCCGTTGGGTCGAGCGGGCGCGAGACCGACGACATCGATCACGATGAGGTACTCACCAGTCCCAGCTCCTCAACATCTCTCGCACCTCCTTCTCAGCGAACCGCCGCCGAGCACGGCAACGGAAGTGCTGTTCGGGCACCGAAGATCACCAGTCCCAGCTCCTCGACATCACGCACACCTCCCTTCATGAACGCGGCCGCCGCACATGGCGACGGAAAAGTTGATCAGGCATGGGAAGTCACCAGTCCCAGCTCCTCATCACGCACACCTCCTCCCACGGGAACCGCCGCCGAACACGGCAACGGAAACGCTGATCCGGCACCGACCATCACCAGTCCCAGCTCCTCGACATCACGCACACCTCCCTCCGCGAGCGCGGCCGTAGTCAACGGAAACGGAAATGTTGATCGGGGGATGGTCCCCCGACCGCCCCAACCAGCATCCCTTTCGACCGATGGGCGGTCCAGGCTGCCAACCCGCTGGGCGTTGTGGCGGCAGCCGGCCCGGGTGCTGGCTCTCCTGCTGGCGGTCGAGGCCACGGCAGTGGGCGTCACCGCGTACCTTGCCTGGCACAGCCACGTCGACGCCGCCGACCTGACCACGCTCGGCATCATCGTCGGCCTCGGCCTGGCGATGGGCGAGTTGACCCGGCACGTCGAGCGGGTACGCAGACGGTTCAACGACACCCCACACGTCAACCTGACCTCGGTGTGGACGTTCTCCGCCCTGCTGGTGCTGCCGCCGGCGCTCGTCCCGGTCGTGACCGGCGCGATGTATCTGCATCTGTTCTGGCGCAGCTGGTACCGCGTGCGCAGCGTGCATGCCTACCGCCTGGTGTTCACCGCGTCCACGGTGGTGCTCGGCGCGTACTCCGCGTCGGCCATCCGGTATCTGCTGGCACCGGCCGAGCTGCCCGACTGGGGTCAGCCGGTCGCGGTGGTGGCGGTGGTGCTCGCCGTGCTCGCGTACTCGGGAGTGAACCTGGGTCTCGTCGCCACGGCCATCACGCTGCACGCGCGCCGGCTCGACGTGCGGCGCGCGCTCGGCACCGCCAGGGAGGCGGCGCTCGAGTACGCGACGATCGCCCTCGGCGCGATCACCGCGTTGCTGATCAGCGTCCACCCGGCGTGGGCTCTGATGGTTGTGCCACCCCTGCTGGTGCTGCACCGCAGCGTATTGATGCGCCAGCTCGAGGAGGCGGCGTCGACCGACCAGAAGACGGGCCTGGCGAACGCCACGGCATGGACGAACATGGCGACGGCGGAGATCCAGCGGGCGGCGCGGGACAAGATGCAGGTCGGAATCCTGATGGTGGACCTGGACCATTTCAAGGCGGTGAACGACGCGCACGGTCACCTGGTCGGCGACCGGGTCCTCCAGGCGGTGGCGGACACGTTGACCACGTCAGCCCGGCGCTACGACGTCGTCGGCCGCTGGGGTGGCGAGGAGTTCGTCGTCCTGTGTCCCGAGGTGTCGGCGGACGCGCTGCGCCAGATCGGCGAGCGGATCTGTGAGCGGGTGCGCCAGCTGGGAGTGCCGGTGGCGGAGCACGGCCGGGGCGAGGTGGTCGACGGGCTGAGCGTCTCCGTCGGGACCGCCGTGTACCCGGAGTTCGGCCCCGAGCTGCAGGACGTGCTGTTGGCCGCCGACGACGCGTTGTTCGTGGCCAAGGACTCCGGCCGCAACCAGGTCCAGACGATCATCGCAGCGATCGGCGACCTTGCTGGGCCGCGGAGCCCGAGCCAGGGCTCGTGATCGCCGTTCTCCCGGTCCCGGTCCCGTTCTCCTAGCCACCGTTGACGGTCTCGTCGGACTTGGCTGCGAGGTAGGCGGCGCGGGCCCGGCTCAGCTCGCCGCGGTGGTCCTCGGCCCACTTGGCCAATGGGAGGAGTGCGCGCAGGAGCGAGCGGCCCATCGGGGTGAGCTGGTACCACGTGGAGCCGAACCGGCTGGGGCGGTCGATCTTGATGACGAGGCCGTCGCGCTGCATGCGGTGGAGCGTGTCGGTGAGAACCTTCTGTCTCAGCGGCCTCTCGTGGGTCACCCACCCGAGCCTCTCCTCGGTGCGGTTGATGTGCTCCAGCAGCTTTGAGTACGTCATGGGGCGAGCGGTCAGCGAGGCCAGGACGGCGGTCACCCACTGACCGGACAGCGCGCCCATCGCCTCGTGGATGCCGTGCCGGTACGGCAGGCGTTCCTCACTCATTACACCCCCAACGCTCCGCCGCGAACCTCTAGTGTGCCCGACCGGCGACGTTCCGTGTTCGCCTGGGAGCCGTGAACCACGCTACTCCATAAGAGTGAATGAGCCGGGAGAAGACCAGGTCGCTGGTCGCACACCCCCGAGTTGCCCGGTTACGCACCTTGTAGTGCGCCGAGGGCTTCGGTGTACGAACAACGAGCCGCGGCGGTTTGGCTGCGGGTCGGGGAGCCGGGGCGACGGTGACACCGACGAATCCGAGCCGCGGGTGACCATCCTCACCCGCGTAGTCGGTGTCACCGTCAACCTGCCCTCCTGTCTCAGGCGGCGGCCAGTGCCTCGGTCGGCGTGAGCTCGGCCGCTCGTATCGACGGGTGGAGCCCGGCAAGCGTGCCGACCACGGCGGCGCCCGAGACGCCGCCGGTGATCGCGATGAGGGGGATCACCGGCGGCCAACCCTGATACGTCGCGTATCCGAGGGTGACCAGTACCCCGATGCCGGTGCCGGCGAGTCCGCCGAGCGCGGAGAGGACCACCGCCTCGGTGAGGAACTGGGCCCGGATGTGCCCGCGGGTGGCGCCCAGCGCCCGGCGCGGCCCGATCTCCCTGCGCCGCTCCAGCACGGAGATGAACATCGTGTTGGCCACCCCGATGCCGCCGACCAACAACGCCACCCCCCGCAAGCCCGAGCAGCAGCGCGGACAGGTTGCTCTCCGTCGCTCGCTTGGCCGCCAGCGCGTCCGACGGCCGGCTGACCTGCACGAGCCCGGGTAACTCCGGGTACACGGTCGCGCCGAGCACCGCTCGCACGTCGTCGATCGCGTCCTCCCGCGCCTTCACGTAGACGACGGTCGGCCGCCCGTCGAAGCCCAGCTTGTTCTTGGCCGCGGCCCACCCGACCAGCACCGACCGCTCCAGATCGGGCGCGAGCGGCATCGGGTCGAGGATGCCGGTCACCGTGAACCACCGGTCGCCGACGTACACCTGCTACCCCGGCCGCCCGACACCCAGCCGACCGGCGGCGACACAGCCGAGCACCGCCGCCGGACCCGCTCGACGGCGTCGGCGGACAGCTCGACCGGTGGGGTCCTCAACGGCACGCTGCGGGAGGGGCGGTTCCTCGACGCGGGGGTGGCACCGACCGCTGGTTGGGAGCCGGCTCGGCCCGGAGCATGTTGGTGCCGAGCGCGGTCAGCTCGTCCAGCAGTGCCGCCTGGCTGGACGCCGGGATACCGGTCACCACGACGAGCGTGGCGATCCCGATCGAGATGCCCAGGGCGGACAGGGCCGCCCGCAGCTTGCGGGTGCTGATGCACACCAGCCCCAACCGCAGGACGTCGCCCATGCCGAGTCGCACGTTCATCGCGCCACCAGTGCGGCGATGTCGATGATCACCCGACCGTCGCGGAGCTCGATGCGCCTGGGTAAGCGGGCGGCGATGTCGCGGTCGTGCGTGATGATCGCGATCGTCGTGCCCTCGGCGTTGAGGGCCGCCAGCAGGTCGAGCACCGCGGTGCCCCGTGTCGGTGTCCAGCGCGCCGGTCGGCTCGTCGGCCAGGACGAGGGCGGGCTCGTTGACCACCGCCCGCGCGATCGCGACCCGCTGCCGCTCGCCACCGGACAGCTCGGGTGGCCGGTGACCCAGCCGGTGGCCGAGGCCGACCCGCTCGAGCGCCGCCGCGGCACGCGAAGCGCGGTCGCGGCGCGGCACGCCGGCGTAGAGGAGCGCCGTGGCCACGTTGTCCACCGCCGACAGCCCGTCGGTGAGGTGGAACTGCTGGAACACGAAGCCCAGCCACTGCCCGCGCGGCGTCGAGACCCGCCTGTCCGGCAGGCCCGGCGGAGCGCGATCGACGTGGAACGCGCCTGTCACACCAGGCCGGCTGCGACCTTCTCCGCGATCAGCTCGAAGGAACGGGTCCGCTCGGCGATGTCGTAGACCATCGTGGTGAGCATCAGCTCGTTGGCGCCGGTGCGCGCCAGCAGGTCGGTGAGCTGGCGGCGGACGGTCTCCGGCGAGCCGACCGCCTGGTCGGTGAACCGGTCCTCGGCGAACGCGCGCTCCTGGTCGGTGTACGGATAGGCGGCCGCCTCCTCGGGCGTCACCAGCGGCTCCGGCGTGCCCTTCCGCAGCTTGAGGAACGCGAGCGACGCCGGACCGGACAGGTAGCGAGCCCGCTCGTCGGTGTCCGCGCAGATCGCGTTGACCGCGACCTTCGCGTACGGCTCGGACAGCCACCGCGACGGCCGGAAGTTCGCCCGGTACAGCTCCAACGCCGGCACGGTGTTCGCCGAGCTGAAGTGGTGCGCGAACGAGAACGGCAGGCCGAGAAGGCCCGCGAGCTGCGCGCTGAACCCGCTCGACCCGAGCAGCCAGATCGCCGGCTCGTTCCCGCGACCCGGCACCGCGACGATCCGCTCGTCGTCGCCTTCGAAGTAGCCGATGAGGTCGCCCAGCTCCTGGGGGAAGTTCTCGGCCGACAGCCCCGCCGTCGTCCGGCGCAGCGCGAGCGCCGTGCGCTGGTCGGTGCCCGGTGCCCGCCCGATCCCGAGGTCGATGCGGCCCGGGTGCAGCGCCTCGAGCGTGCCGAACTGCTCGGCGACCACCAACGGCGCGTGGTTGGGCAGCATCACACCGCCGGACCCCACCCGGATCGTCGACGTTGCCGCCGCGAGGTGGGCGATCAGCACCGACGGTGCGGAGCTGGCGATCGAGGGCATGTTGTGGTGCTCGGCCACCCAGAACCGCCGGTAGCCCAGCTCCTCGGTCCGGCGCGCGAGCTCGGTGGTGGCGCGCAGCGCTTCAGTGGCGCTGACATCGCGCGCCACGGGGGCAAGGTCGAGGACAGACAGCGGCACATCGATCACACTTGCGCCAACCGACGCCGGTCGTAGTTTTGTTCCCTGACTCGTCGAGCCATGCGGAGCCCCGATGTACGCCCCTCATGCCCTGCTCACGCTCGTGCTGGTCGGCGCGGCGCTCCTCATCGGCACCTCGGTCGCCCGCCGGGTCGGGCTGGCCGCGCCGGTGGTGTTGCTGGTGGCCGGCGTACTGCTGAGCCTCACCCCCGCGTTGCACGACATCGCCGTCGCGCCCGAGCCGGACGAGCGGACGGAGGCCGAGATGCTGCGTAACGAGCTGCTGTCGGTGAAGCGGGCGACCGTCGTGGCGCTGCGCGACGAGCACGTCATCAGCGACACCGTGCTGCTGCGGCTGCAGGCGCAGCTCGACGCCGAGGAGAACCGAGTCAATCCGCCGTCCACAGTCGACTAATGGTTGGTTGTTGACGCCGGAAATGCGCTGGTTGGCCGTCGCCGGGCGGGTCTGTCAGCGGCTAGTGTCCTGAGTCGGGAGTTCGGCGCCAGATCCGGTGATCCGCGTGGTGGCTGGCAAGGCGGCGGGAAGTCCTCGTACCGGGTCGTACTCGGGCTTTCCGCCAACGCCGCCAG
>NZ_WHTD01000258.1 GCF_009379765.1 Actinophytocola sp.
GAGCCCGGCACCCGGGCCGCCGGACCGACCCGGCGCGGCCGTCGCCCCGCTGGCCAACCACGCCGCCCCCAGCGCCACCGCGTGCTTCGGGTGCGTGTCCACGGCGACCGGGCGGCCCAGCTCGGCCGACACCAGCTGCCCCACGATCGGCATCCGGGACGAGCCGCCCACCAGCAGCACCGAGTGGAGCTGGTCCGGCGTGCACCCAGCCGACCGCACCGCGCGCTGCAACGCCTCGATCGAACCGTGCAGCGACGGCCGGACCATCGCCTCCAGCTCGCCACGGGTCAGCCGGACCTCGGTGGTCACCGACGGCAGTAGTACCGGGATCGCGGTATCCGTGTCGGCCGACAGGGCCTCCTTCGCCTGCACACACTCCTCGCGCAAGCGGGCCACCGCGGCGATCGCGCCGGGGTCGTCCTCGTCGAGGTCGTCGAGCTTGGTGCCCAGGGCGGTGCGGACGTGGTTGAACACCGCCGCGTCGAAGTCGATCCCACCCAGGCGCTCGATGCCCTCCGGCTCCCCCAGGATCGCGAAGCCCGTCGCGGTCCGGCGCAGCACCGCCGCGTCGAAGGTCCCGCCGCCCAGGTCGTACACGGCGACGACGGCGCCCACGCCGAGCCGCTGGTCCTGCGCGTAGTTCACCGCGGCGGCCTCGGGCTCCGAGGCGAACGACACGCCGGGGAGGTCCGCCATCCGCACCGCCTGCCGCAGCAGGTCGATCTTGTACGGACCCCAGTTGGCCGGGTGCGACACGCAGACCGACGTCGGCGGGCCGCCCTCCCGGGTCACGACCTCCCCGACCACCGCGCGCAGCAGCCGGGACATCAGCGACTCGGCCGAGTGCGGGGTGCCGCCGAGCAGGATCGGCGTGGTGTCACCGAGCCGCCGCTTGAACTCGCGCGCCACCCGGTTGGGCTCGGTGAGCCCGCGGCGGTTGGCGGCCTCCCCGGTCAGGAACGTCTCGTCCTCGCGCAGCAGCACGACCGACGGGATCGCGGCCCCGCGACCACCGAGTGACACGATCTGCGCGCGCCCGTCGCGCCATACGGCCGCGGCGGTGAAGGTGGTGCCGAGGTCAATGCCGAGTGCGTACATCGCGAGGCTCCGGTGCTCAGTAGGTGGACTGGGAAAGATCGGCCAACATGCCTTCACACGACCGCACGGCCACCCGAGCGGCGACCGCGAGCTCGTAGGCGGTCAGCGGGTTCTCCGCGCGCCGCTGCCAGCGGGTGAGCGCGTCCACCGCGGCGGCGGTGAGCTCTGCGCCGCCCGCGTCCGGTGCCAGCCGCAGCCGCTGGTGGGTCGCGCCGCCCGCGCCGCCGATCACCCGCTCCAGCTCGGCGACCACCTCGGCCTTGCCGGACACCCACCCGGCGCGCAGCCCCGACAGCACGCGCAGCTCGTTGAACGGGTGCGCGGACGCGACGACCGCCTCGACCTCGGCGGAGACCCCGTCGGTGCCGGGCTGGCGCTGGCAGACGCGCACCACCTCGGCCACGGCGAGCAACGCCGAGCGGCACTTCAGCACGTCCCGGCGCTCGAAGAACAGCGAGGACAGCAGGTCCTGCAGCTGGTTGAGCCCACTGCGCTCGGCCAGCTCGCGGGCGAGCTCCGTCGCGGTGCCGGCGACCTTGCGGCGCAGCATCGTGCTCGCCAACCGAACGCCGAACACGCCGAACCGCGCGAGCAACGCGGTCCGCTCCAGCTCGGTGAGGCCCAGCTCCGGCCGGGTCGAGACGAACCGGTCGGCCGACAGCAGCAGCTCCTCGGCCTCGCGCACCGGCAGGTCGGCGATCGTGCGCAGGTGCCCGACCTCCTCCTCGGTGAGCGTCACCGCGGTCTCCGCGAGCAACCCCGCCACGGGCACGACCGACTGGACGAGGCGCCGCACGTCGGGGTCGTCGCCCAGCCGGGAGGCGACCCGGCGCGCGGAGGCCATCGAGTCCAGCCGGCCGACCGCGATCTCGTCGGCCCGGGACAGCACGCCGATCGCGTTGACCGGGCTGGGCCGCGACACCTCGGAGTCGTGGAACGCGCGGAGGAACTCGACGTCGCCGGCGTGCAGGTGGCGCATCAGGTACACGACCGCGTCGGCCGGCGTCTCCTCCTCGTCGGGCACGAGCAGGTCCCAGGTCCGGCGCGCGGCCGACTCGGACAGCGACCCGATGCCCGGGGTGTCGATCAGCGTCACCGCCCGCAGCGCCTGCGCGGGCCACGTCACGACGAGCTCGTCGACCTCCTCGGCCGCCAGCCCGCCGAGGTCGATGTCGAGCTGCCCGTTCTCCCGGGTGAACCGCAGCTGGCGCGGCTGGGACCGGCCGACGTGCGCGCGTACCTGGTAGCTGTGCCCGTCCTCGTACCAGGTGACGATGCGGGTGCACTCGCCCGCGTCGGTCGGCGCGAGCCGCTCCCCGACCAGCGCGTTGAGCAGCGTCGACTTGCCGGCCTTGACCCGGCCGGCGACCGCGACCCGCAGCGGCTGGTCCAGCCGGTCCCGCAGGGCGGCGAGCCTCCCGGCGTGCGGGGTGCCCTGGTAGACGTCGATCGCGCGGGCCAGCACCGCGCGGGTCCGGTCGATGAGGCGCGGCGCCGATGGTTCGCTCGCAAGCTTGCTCATGACTCCCCCTCACAGGCTCGGTCGAGCCGCTCGCGGTCGCCCTGTGACACTGATTCGCTCGCACGCTCGCTCATGACTCCCCCTCACAGGCTCGGTCGAGCCGCTCGCGGTCGCCCTGTGACACTGACTCGCTCGCACGCTCGCTCATGAGGCCACCGCCTGCGCCCGCTCCCGCAGCTGTCGCAGCCGAGCCAGCTCGGCGTCGACGTCCTTGAGCCGCTTGTCCCGCTCGCCCTGGGTCCGGGACGCGGCCTCGGTCGCGGCGGTCAGCGCCTTGGCATTGGACTTGTTCAGCTCCTCCGCGAGCCCGGTGTAGTGGTCACGCAGCTCGCGCTGCACCCGGCGCAGGGTGTCGCGGGAGTCCTTGGTGGCGGCGAAGGTGACCTTGTCGCAGTACCGGCGCACCGCGTTCTTGGCCTCGGCGCGGCGTTTCTGCACCTGCCGCTTCTTCTCCTCGCGGAGCCCGCGGTGCCCCATCACCAGGCCGATGCCGATGCCGATCGGCCCGAGCATGATCCCCACCATGCTGCCGATCAGGGTGAACATCACCGCGCCGCCGTAGGCGCTCTTCAACGCGACCATGGCCTGCTTGACCGCGCGCATCTTCTTCAGGTCGATGTCGTGCTCGATCTCGCCCGCGCCGGCCAGTGGGGTCGGGTCGTGCACGGTGGGCCGGGAGTACATGCCGCCGGTGGCTTCCCGGAAGTGCTCGCCGACCCGCTCGCTCAGGTAGGTGGCCCGCTCGCGCAGCAGCTCGTAGTTCGTGAGGAGCTCCGCCGCGGTGCGGGACTGCAGCCAGGTCCCGATCTCCGACCAGGTGTCGGCCGGGTCGCCGTCCTCGATGGCCGCGTCCGCCTCCTTGGTGACCTCCTTGATGCGCGAGCGCAGGTCGAAGTCGATGTCGGAGGTGAGGTCGCCGGTCCCGTCGCTGAGCGTCTGGTTCCATTTCGCGGCCGCGGTCTTGAGCGACTCGATGTGCTTCTTGACCGCGGTCAGCTCGTCGACAACGCGCCGCGCGGCCTCCGGGTCGGCGAGCGCGGTCCGCTCGGCGGCGAACCCGGTCTCGACCTGGTCGCACAGCGAGACGACCTCGGCGGCGGCCTCGGTCGCGAGCCGCCGCTCGGCGGACCCGCCAACCTGGTCGCGGACGAGCTCGATCAACGCGGGGAAGCCGGACTCGGTGTTCAGCTCGGCGTCGGAGCTCTTGACCGCGCGGGCGCGCAGCGACGAGGACACCGTGAGCAGCGGGACCTCCACGCCCGCGGCGGCCAGGTGCGCCTCGTCGAGCTCGCGGATGCGCCGCCAGGCCGGGTAGAAGTCGGTCTTGGTGAGCACGCAGGCCACGGTCGAGCACAGGGACCGGGCCCGGAGCAGGAAGTCCATCTCGCTGCGGGTCAGCTCCTGCGCGGCGCTGGTGACGAACAGGACCGCGTCGGCGAGGGAGATCGCCGCGAGGCTGGCCGCGGAGTGCGCGGAGCCGAGCCCGCCGATGCCCGGGGTGTCGACGAGGACGAGCCCGCTCGCGAGGAGCGCCCGCGGGATCTTGACCTCGACCCCGGTGACCCGCCGCATGCCGTTCTCGCCGTTGCCGGCGCTCTCCACCACGTGCTTGCGGACGTCGGCCAGCTCGATGGCCTCCCTCGTCTCGCCGACCCACAGCTGGGCCGCGGCCTGCTCGCCGTGCCGCACGAACGTCGGCACGGCGGTGGCCGCGTCGTCGTCGACCGGGCAGACCGGCGCGCCGATGAGGGCGTTGACCAGCGAGCTCTTGCCCTGCTTGAACTCGCCTGCGACGACGACGTGGATCACCGGGTCGGCGAGCCGCCGCTTGGCCTCGGTCAGCCGGGCGGCGAGGTCCGGCCGGTCGAACGCCTCGCAGGCGCGCAACCCCAGGTCCACCACGTCCGCGGCGCGGGCCGCGGGACCGGCCGGGACGGTGGCCGACTTGGTCATGATCGCTCCTGGGTAGACAGTGGGTCGGACACGCGACAGTGGCCGGCCCGGGCGGACCCGGCCGGCCCCTCTCGCGTCGTCGATCGCCTTACTGGGCAGCGAGCGTGGTGTCGTCGCCGCTGACGATCGTGTCGTTGTCCACGACCGTCGTGTCGTTGTCCTGCACGGCGGTGACCGTGGTGTCGTTGTCCTGGATCGACACGTCGTTGTCGTTGATCGTCGTGTCGTTGTCCTCCACCGTGGTGGTGACCGTGGTGTCGTTGTCCTCGATCTCGGTGTTGCTGCCGCTGGCGTTGCCGCCGACCGCGATGGCCGAGCCGTCGTCGAGGGTGTTGTCGGAGACGTTGGTGACGTCGCCCTCGCCGAAGCCGACCGCGCTGTCCTCGATGTCGACGTCGTTGAGGTTGGTGACGTCGCCGTCGCCGAAGTTGAACGTGGAGCCCTCGGCGTCGCCGTCTACCTGGGCGGTCTGGTTGCCGTCGCCGACCACCGCGTTCTCGACGTCGCCGCCGGCGTTGATGCCGGTGTTGACCCCGGTGTTGACGCCCGAGGCGTCGTCGCCGGCCTGGACCGCGCCGTCGCCGGTGTTGGCCTGGCCGAAGTTGTCGCCGTCGATGATCTGGCTGCCGTCGCCGGAGGCGTTGTTGACGTCCACGTCGCCGAACACGGGCCCGTCGATGTCCACGCTGTTGTCGACGCTCTGGTCGATCAGGTTGGTGACGTAGTCGTCACCCTCGTAGGTCTGGTAGGTGACGTAGTTGAGGTGCTGCACGACCTGCTCGACGGTCTGCGTGTGGCCGGCGGACGACGCCGGGCCGGCGCCGGAGCCGCTGCTGTAGCCCTGCAGGGCGGAGCGGGTCTCCTGCGGCACGGACGGGTCCGCGCACACATCCCGGACGGTGCCCGGCACGTCCACACCGGACAGGTCGTGGTCGGTCACCCCCTGGGCGGCGAGCATCCCGTTCGGGTCCTCGGCGTACTGGACGGCGAAGTCGCGGTCGGTCATCAGGTTGCGGACGAACTCCTGCAGGACCTCGGAAACGTTGATGGGCATTGTTCCTCCTCGATCGGGCGGCCCGCGTTTCGTCGGCCGCGATTCCCAGAGTGCGGTGGACCACCACATCCGGGCATCGGGGAGACCCCCGTGACGTCGGGGGGCCGCTAGGGGGTAGATCGCGGGGATGGCCCCGGACGTGTCGCTTCAACCACGGAATGGTCGGGAAATCCCCGCTGGACCCAGGGTTCTCGCTGCCGTCGTCCGCCCGGTCACCCAGGGTCAGGGATGATCTCCCGCAGCGTCGCCAGCAGCTCGGCCCGCGAGCCGGCGCCGAGCTTCGACCGGATCCTCGCGACATGGTGCTCGACGGTCTTGGGCGCGATGTAGAGCTGCGCGCCGATCTCCTTGTGGGTGCTCCCGCTGAGGACCAGCCGGGCGACGGCGAGCTCCCGCTCGGACAGGCCGCCGGTGTGGCCGACCTTCGTCGGCGGCTCGGTGGCCGTCGTGGCGGCGTCCGGTTCGGACAGTTCGCGGGCCCGTTCGAGCAGGCGGCGGGCGACGACCGGGTCGGTGGCGTGGATGGCGGCCTGGCCGGCGAGGCGGGACGCCTCCCAGGGGAGCTCGACCTCGGCCAGCCGGTCGGTCGCCGCGAGCACCTTCTCCGGTTCGACGGAGTCGCCCGCGAGCAACCCCGCCCACAGGCTCGCGGCCTCCGCCTGCGCCGCAGCACGCGGCCCGGCCCCGTGGACCTCGGCGAGCCGCCGCGCCTGCGTGGCCACCTCGGCCGCGTCCCCGTCCGCGACGGCGACCTGCACGCGCACCCAGCCCAGCGCCGCCGCCCACGCCCCGCCGAGCCCGGCCACCATCCGCTCCAGCAACGCGAGCACGGGCTCGACCCGCCGCCGCTGGTGCAGCCGGGCCGCGGCGACCAGCAGCTCCTCGACGGTCTCGAGCTGCCAGAGGTCCACCGCGCGCCGGGCGAGCGCCGGCTCGACGCCTGCCCAGACCGCACGCAACCCGGCGATGTCTCCCCGCCTGCGCGCGATCCCCGCGGCGACCGCGGCCCGCAGGAGCCGTTCCCGGCCGGGCGGCTCGGCACCTTCGGGCCGGGCGAGCTCGGCGAGCGCGGTCGGGAAACGGCCGGCCCGCATCCGTGCCCAGGCCAGCAGCATCCGGTGCCGCTCGGCCGCGGCCGGCCCGCCACCGGCCCGGTTGAGCAGGTGTTCCGCGGTGGCCAGGTCCCCGGTGAGAACCGCGACGACCGCCCCGATCGCGTGCGGCGTGTCGGGCAGCACGGCGGTGGGGGTGGCCCGGTCGAGCGCCTCGGCCGCCTCGATGAGAAGGGGCACCGCGGCATCCGGGTCCTCGGCCGCGACCAACACCGCCTCGGCGAGCCGCGCCACCGCACCGTGCCCGCCGGGCACCGCCTCGCCGAGCGCGGCACGCCCCTCGGACCCGGCATCAGCCGGCACGGCCACCCCGGCAGGCGCGTCATGCCCACCCGACACCGGATCGGCCGGCACCCCAACCTCCGCAGGCGCCACCCGGCCCCCGAGCACAACATCAGCCGGCACGGCCACCCCGGCAGGCGCGTCATGCCCACCCGGCACCGGATCGGCGCGGGTCGGGATCCAGCCGGGAAACACCGCGCGGGCCTCGGCGAGGCGGCCGGTGCTCACCAGGACCGGGACGGCCAGCAGGGGGCCCGGCGGTGGTGCGGCCAGCAGGGCCTCGGCGGCGCGGTCCGCCCGGCCGTCGTGGGTGGCGGTGGCGCCGGTCAGGAGGGCGAGGCGGGCCGCGGTCCCCGGGGGGACCTGGTCCGGGAGGTCGGTGTCGATCCGCAGGCCGAGCAGGGCACCGGCCTCGGCGCGGCCGGCGATCACCTCGCCCGGGGCCGCGCCGGACTCGGCCGCGTCGTCGAACCAGGCCATGGCCGCGGCCGGGTCGGTGAACCTCGTCTGCTCCCCCGCCCGCACGTAGACCCGCGCGGCGGCCGGGGTGAGGACCCGCGCCGCGCGCAGTTGGGCCGCGGTGAGCAGCGGGTCGGCGCCGGCCGCCGCCAGGGCGCGGGCCACCCGGTCGTGCAGCCGGCGGCGCTCGGCCGCGGGCAGCTCGCCCAGCACC
>NZ_WHTD01000103.1 GCF_009379765.1 Actinophytocola sp.
CTGGACCTGGTGGCGCCGACGCCACCAAGCCCGCGCCCGCTGGTTCCACCACCGCACCCGACTACGCCGTCACCTGCAAACATAGCCCAACCGGCAAGTGCGGCTGCCGTACTAGCCCGACCCTGGTTTCGACGATGCCGCTCTGCCAGTGTGTGAGTTGTTCCAGTGAGTGTCCCTCGTTCTGCCACGCCGCCCGCGCGAACCCGCGTGCCGTCGCCAACGGCACCGCCGCCGGGGAAGCATCCTCGGGAAGATCGACAATCGGCTCGCACATATGGTCGATTCTGCCCGACCCGCGGCACGTTTTCCGTTGTACGGCAAGGGATTCACCCCATCGAGTGGGCGCACGCCCGCGGGGCGTGTCATGTCAACCGTGTAAGTCGCGGGTGAACCAAGATCGACCGCTGTGATCGACATGGCGGTCGGGAAGGACACCCACGTGAGTGAGAACCAGCCCGATCCCGACGCTGAGACCGCCGCGGCTCAGCGAGGCGCTCGATCCGTCGGCGATCGATGCCCTGCTGGCCGACGCGAAGGCTGCCGGCACTCTCCAGGCTGATCCCCGGCCAGCGGCGGCCAACCCGCGATCGTCCCGCGACCAGGCCCGGTCCACGCCTGACTACTCGACCTACTCACCGTCAACCCGACCCGACCTGACCACCACGATCAACGAACCGGACTGGCCCGGCCGTCACCTATGTGCGAAACACGGGGCTGGCTCGCAGTGACTCCCTCGGCAGCCGCCGTTCCAGGACGAGCATGGCGGCGGCGCCGAGGAGCGCGAGGGCGGCCAGCGTCAGCCACGGCAGCGGCCGGCCCGCCGTGAACAGCACCGAGAAGAACCCGGGCGCGATCACCAACGCGATGGCGAACGAGTACTGGAACACCGCGAGGTAGCGGCCGCGCAGGTCGGGCGGGGCGGCCTCGGACGCGAGCGACATCGACACCGGCGCGTGGACCAGCTCGGCGACCGTGAAGCAGAGCGTGCACAGCACCAGGTAGGGCACGAGCACGGCGGCCGGCACCCGCAGGGCGAGTGCCGACGTGACGCCCCACACCGCCCACAGCCCGCCGGCGAGCATCATCACCCTGGTGCGGGCCAACGGCTTGACGATCCGCACCGCCGTGGTCTGGCCCAGTGCCAGCAGGATCGTGTTGCCGGCGAGGAGCGGACCGACCACCCAGCCGGGCGCGTCGAGCCCGTCGACGACATACACCGGCAGCGCGAGGCCGAGGAAGACGCTGCAGAGGGCGAAGATCGCGTTGGTCGCGATGAGGCCGAGGTAAGGACGGTCGGCGAGCAGGACCCGGTAGCCGCCCCGGGTCGGTCCCGCGGGGGGTTTCCGCTCCACGCGGAGGAAGAGCAGCAGCACGCCGGCGAGGACGAACGTGACCCCGTTGGCGAGCAACAAGAGCCGGAAGGTCTGCTCGGTGGCGACCGCGAGCAGCAGGCCGCTGATAAGCCCACCGGCGCCGAGCCCGGCCGTCTGCGCCATTCCGACCAGGGCGAACCACCGTTCGGGGCCCTTGGCCTCGCCGCGTTCGGCGAGGTCGGCCACCAACGCGAACACCGACGACCAGAACATGCGCTGCCCGGCGGAGGCGACCACGGCGGCGAACACGAGCGAGACCGTCCCGGACACGGCGAGGTAGCCGAGGAAGCCGGCCGCCTGCACGAACTGCGCGGCGGTCACGATCGCCCGCGCCCCGAACCGGTCGACGAGCTGGCCCACCAGCACCGGCATCGGCAACGTGACCGCGCCCGCGACGCTCAGCAGCAACCCGACCGTGACCAGGTCGATCTTGGGCACCTTGGCGAAGTACAGGAGCGAGAGCGGTATGAACAACCCGGTACCGAGCGCATCGATCGACAAGGCCGCGAAGAACGGCACCGTGCGGCCCGCCATGTGCCCCCACTTCCAGCCGCCTGCTCCGACCCGAGTCGCCGCACCACCTTACCGGCCGAAAAGACCGGCAACAGGGGCGGAACTCGGGAGGTGTGGCTGGGACGGCAAGGGCCGGTCACATGTTCTCGGCGCCCTTCTTGATCGCCGTGCGGATTCGGGTGTAAGTGCCGCAGCGGCAGATGTTGCGCAGCTCGTCGAGGTCCGCGTCGGTGATCTCGCGGCCCTCCGCCTTGACCTTCCGCACCAGTGCCACCGCCGCCATGATCTGGCCGGGCTGGCAGTAGCCGCACTGCGCCACATCCTCGGCGAGCCAAGCCTCCTGCATCGGGTGCAGGTCGCGGCCGACGGTGTCCGGCAGGCCCTCGATCGTGGTGATCTCGTCGGTCTCCTTGATCTTGGAGACCGGCACCGAGCACGGGTTGAACGCCTTGCCGTTGATGTGCGACGTGCACGACTTGCAGACGTTGAGCCCGCAGCCGTACTTCGGGCCGGTGACGCCGAGGATGTCCCGGAGCACCCACAGCAGCCGCACGTCGTCGGCGACGTCCACGGTGACCTGCGTGCCGTTGAGCTTGAACGTGTGTTGGGGCACCTGAGCCTCCTCAGAAGGCGGTGTCGAGGCCGTTGGTCGGCGATTGCGGGGTGGACGGCTGCAGCGGGTACGGCTCGAAGGACAGCGTGCCGTGGTTGATCGGGAAGCTCGTCGGCATCGTGCCCGTGGCACGGGCGTAGGCACACGCGACCGCGGCGAAGCACGGCGCCACCCCGAGCTCCCCCGCACCGCTCGGGTTGCCCGTGGTCGGCGGCATGACGACCACCTCGACCTCCGGTGGCGTGTTCCACTGCCGGGTGTAGAAGTAGTTGTCCCAGCTGCCTTCCAGCGGGATACCGTCCTTGATGTGCAGGCTCGACGTGAGCGCCAGCGCGATCGCGTCGTTCAGGCCGCCGATCATCTGCGCCTCGAGACCGCGCGGGTTGATGGCGAACCCGGCGTCCACCACGATCGTCGCCTTCGTGACCCGCGGGCCGGTGACCGCGTCCGGGATCTCCCGGTTCACCGTCTCCGGCGAGCAGTCGATCTCGACGAGCGCGGCGACCGCGCCGCGGTACTCCGAGTGCAGACCGAGTCCCTGCGCCTTGCCCTTCGGCAGCTTCTTGCCCCACTCCCCGGCCTGGACGGCCTTCTCCATCACCGCGCGCAACCGGTCGTCGCGGAGGAACGAGCGGCGGAACGCCACCGGGTCCTTGCCGAGCTTCGCGGCCAGCCGGTCGACGACCAGTTCCCGCGCGCACGCCACGTTCGGCGAGTAGATGTTGCGCATGCTGCCGGTGTTGAACCTCAGCGGGATCTCGTTGAGCAGCTGGGTGACGACCCCAAAGTTGTAGGGCACCTCCTGGGACAGCAGGAAGATCGTCTCGGCGAAGCTCAGGTTGCCGCCGACCGGCAGCTCCGCCGCGGTGGACGTGATCATCTCGCCGAGGCCGTGGCTGAAGTCGGTCTGCGTGCTGACGTGCCGCTGCTCGTACGTGAGCACGTTGCCGAGCAGGTGCGTCGCGCGGACCCGGGAGATCGACATCGGGTGGGTGCGGCCCTGCCGGAAGTCGTCGGTGCGCGTCCAGGACAGCTTGACCGGCTTGCCCATCTTCTGCGAGATCTCCGCGGCCTCGGCGGCGACGTTGTGGAACAGGTGCCGGCCGAACGAGCCGCCGCCGGTGACGACGTGCACGACCACCTTGTCCTGCGGCAGCCCGAGTTGGCGGGCGATGTCCTGCTTCGCGTCGATCGGCACCTTCAGCGTCGACCAGATCTCCGCGCGGTCGGCCCGCACGTCGGCGATCGCGTTGTCCGGCTCGAGCGGCGCGTTGCTGGCGAACGCGAAGGTGAACTCGGCGTCGACCGACAGCGCGCCGAGCGGCGGCACCGCGAACGGCAGCTGCGCGGCCTTGAGCTTGGCCTTCACGGTGGCGTCGGACTCGCCGTCCACCGTGCCGGGACCCCACTCGACGTCCAGCGCGCGCAACGCGTCGATGCACTGGCCGAACGTGTCGCCGCGGACCGCGACGCCGTAGGTGATCACCTCGACGTCGGTGATGCCCGGCATGCTCCGCACCGCGTCGGCGTTGCGCACCGACCGCACCGTGCCGTTGACCGTCGGCGGCCGGGCGACCATGCACGGCTTCGCGTCCGGCACCCGCAGGTCCATGCCGAACGTCTTGCGGCCGGTGACGATTTGGACGGCGTCGATGCGGGTCTGCGGCGTGCCGAGGATCCGGAACTCCGCGGCCGGCTTCAGCTCGGCGGAGGCCCGCTCGGTCCGCGGGCTGGCGGCCGCCGTCGCGAGCGAGCCGTAGGTCGCGCGCCGCCCGCTCGCGTGCGTGAGAACGCCGTCCTTCGTGCTGACCTCCCCCGCCGGCAGGTTCCAGCGCGCCGCCGCGGTCCGCACCAGCTGCCCGCGCACGATGGCCGCCGCGGTCCGCACCGGGGTGTAGATGCTGCGCACCGAGTTCGAGCCGCCGGTGAGCTGGTTCATCAGCAGCTCGGGCCGGGCGTCGGCGAGGGTGATGTGGACCTTGTCCAGCGGCAGGTCCAGCTCCTCGGCGATCATCATGGCGACCGCGGTGGTGACGCCCTGGCCGACCTCGGTGCGGTGCAGCGCGAACGACGCGGTGCCGTCCTCGTTGACCTGCACGGCGATCAGGCCGGAGGTGGGCAGGGCGGCCAGGTTCTGGAGGTCGCCGAGGTCGAAGATGTCGGCCGGCTGCGGCAGGGTCGGAACGGCCGCCTCGGCGTCGTCCGACCCGCCGATCAACGAGGCGCCCGCGGCGATCGTGGGCGCGGCGATCAGGTAGCCGAGGAACGCGCGGCGGCGAACGGTCGGTTCCGACGGCAAACGACGGTGTTGTGCCATGGGGGGGTCCTCTCACCCAGACGCGCACGCTGAGTGGCAGTTCGGTGGCGGTACGGAGTAGTCGGGCGAAGTGTGTCACGCGCCATAGCGCCGGGAGAATGAACGCCACGCCTACGTTTGGGCTAATCCGACTGTGCGCGGCGCACAGTCCAGTCCTCCGCGGGTCCCGCTGAAACCATTCTGAAGCCACCCTGCTCCGGGCCGGGCGCACCCCTCCTGGTCGTGGCCGTCCGGGCCCGGGCGCCGCGCACGGTCCCGGAGCGCCGGCCAGTGTTCACGGCGTCGCCGGACATGACCCGGGCCCACCGAGCTGCCGCCCGGGCTCAGTGAGCTGCCGCCGAGGATCAGGGGCTGACCGGGCGCACGGTCACGATCCCGCGGTCGGCATCGACAGTCACCAGGTCACCGGTACGGACGAGGATCAGCGGGTCCTCGTCCAGATCGGTGACGGTCGGGACGCGGGTGACGACCGCGCCCAGCGCCGACTTCGTCGAGAGCGTGGTGAACACCATCGCCAGCGGCGCGGTGCCGAGCAGCCGGGTGGCCTGGAAGAAGCCCGACCAGCCCGAGGACCCCTTGGCGCCCGGGAACACGAGCACCTTCCCGGTGAAGCACACCCCGAACAGCTCGTGCCGGCGCTCGATGATCGTGCCGGCCGCGGGGTCGATGCCGCCCCAGCCGGAGATCGTCTCGTGCGAGACGAGGGCCTCCCCCTCCACCCGGCCGGGCACGATCCCGCGGCCCCTGATCTCCACGACGTTCTTCGCGGTCATCGCAGCTCACCCCGCCAGGTGCCGGTGACGGCCGCGTCGACGCACTCCTCGAGCGTCCCGAACCACGCCTCGATCCCCAGGATCGCCGGCAGGTAGTGGGCCTGCTTCGCCGAGTCGGTCGCGAACACCCGGGTGCCCTCCGGGGCGGACTTCGACATCGCCGGGCACGAGTCGGTGAGCACCCGCCCGCCGGCCCGGTGGATGATCTCGGTGTAGCCGTTGCGGTCGGCGACCGTCCGCAACGCCCGCGGCGTCATGATCCACAGCTCCGCGGTGAGCGTGCGGCCCTCCAGCGCGCGGGCGGCCCTGGCCACCTGGTCGATCGAGGCGTGCGGGCAGCCGAGCAGGACGAAGTCCACATCGGACGACGAACCCTGGCTGTTGAGCAGCTCGTAGGTCTCGCGCCGCTCGCGGGCGCCGTAGACCAGGCGGTGCGGCGGCGGTCCCCCGAACGCCTGCTCCACAGTGGACGCCTCGGGCGTGATGCCGGGCAGGTGGAACAGCTCCACCCCGCCGGAGGACGCCGTCGCCGCGCCGAAGTGCTTGAGGTCGGTCAGGTCCGGCTGGGCGAGCGAACCGGTCACGACCGGGCGGTTCTCCTGCACGAGGTCGCCGACGAAGTAGCCGAACATGCCCCAGTCGAGGAAACCCTCGACCGGCACCTCGGCCTCGATCAGGTGCGTGCCGTGCCGGTTCTCGGCCAGGTGGTTGCCCCAGCACGGGATCTTGCCGGTCAGGCTCGCCGCGCCGGTCGACGCGGTGCCCTCGCAGTTGGTCCTGGCGCCGAGCACCGAGTTCGCGTAGACCACCGCCGAGGACTCCATCCAGGCGCAGTGCTCGCCGCGCACCGGAAGGTTGCCGACCTGGTACGGCGTGCAGGTGGCGAGGATGTTGACGCCGTGCGCGCCGTAGAACGACTCGGCGTCGGCCTGCAGGTCGACCATCGACGCCGGGTAGGGCGCGACGCCGAGCGCGTCGTCGCTGAAGCCGTGCTGCAGCTGGCAGGTCGGCACCCGCATGTGCGGGATCTCGAACTCGGCGTCGCTGTCGAGGTTGATCACCGAGAACGCCTTGGGCCAGCCGCCCTCGCGCACGAGCCGTTCCTTCACCGGCGACGGCTGGGTCATGGTCCCGGCCACGTTGCGGGTGTCGCAGAGGTGCTCCGCGCCGAGCGCCTCGCCGTAGCGCACCAGCAGGTTCATCGCCGCGGCGACGGCCGGTCCCTCGGCACCGTCGCGCATCGCCTTCTCGTCGTCGGCCAGTCTCACCGTGCGCTCACCCCTCCACGAAGCACTAGTGTCCCCCGCCGGGAGTCTGTTGCTTGAGTCGGCGAGTCAAGGTTTCTGCTGGCAAGGCGCCGGGACATGGCCTAGCTGTCGACGTTCTCGCGGACGCGGGCCCGCAGCTCGGCCAGGTCGATGTCCCGCACGCTGCCCTCCCCGGCGAGGTCCAGCGCGTGCGCCGCGCCGAACCCCATCGCCGCGCACGGGCCCATCACCCGCACGCTCGACAGCGCCGCCGCGTCGCCGTCGACGCAGCGGCCGGCCGCGACCAGGTTGTGCGCGCCCATCGGGATGAGACTGCGCAGCGGGACGTAGTGCACGTGGTCCGGGCCGTGGGTCTCCCACACATACCCCTCGACCCGGTCGTGCAGCTCGATCGGCCACGCCGTGCGGGCGACCGCGTCGTCGAACCGGAACCCCGAGCGGACCTCGGCCACGGACAGCTGGTGCTCCGCGGCGATCCAGCGGGTCTGCCGGCGGCCGGGAAGGCCGTAGCTGCGGACCTTCGCGTCGCCGAACGCCTTCGGGAACTCCTTGCGCAGGAACTCCACCACCCGGTCGGCCTGCGCGCGACCCTCGAGCTGCGCCCGCGCCGCCCGGACCGCCTCCAGCGGCGCCTCCACGTGGGTCATGTTCATCACCGCGGTGTTGCGGCCGGGGAAGAAGAACGCGAGCCCGTCGCGGCGCACCAGCCCGTACTCGGCCGCCTTGGCGCCGACCCGGCTGGTGAGCTCCGCGGGCTCCGGCTTGAACTCCTCGCGCAGGTTCTCCAGCCGGACCTGCTGCGAGCCCCAGATCGTGCGTTCGGGGACCCGGCAGGCGAGACCCGCCTCCCAGGTCAGCGCGGCGTCGCCGCTGGCGTCGACGAACCCCGCCGCCCTGACCCGGACCAGCCCGTGCCGGGTGGCGAAGGTCGTGCTGTGCACCCGGCCGCCGCTCGCGTCGACACCGAGCACCGAGGCGCCGAGGACGACCTGGATCCCCAGCGAGTGCACGAGGTTCTCGATCCAGCGGCCCAGCACCACCTCGTCGTAGGCGACGGTGATCGTGTGGTGGACGTTGTAGTGGACGTCGTCGGTCTTCTCCAGGTCGGTGAACATCGGGTCGAAGATCCCGTGGGTGAGCCTGCGGTACTCCGGCCCGTTGCCGAACACCCCGCAGAACAGGCCGATCAGCGAGTTCACGCACTGTCCACCCAGGACCGGCAGGGCGTCCGCCAGCACGACGGACCGGCCGAGCCTGCGAGCCTCCACCGCCGCGGAGAGCCCGGCGATGCCCGCGCCCACCACGCACACGTCGGCGTCGAGCTCCTCGATCGGGCGGCCGCCCGGCTTGCGGACGGTGTTCACCTTCAGCTCGGTGAGCTCGTGCGGCATCAGTTTCCCCCGGCGATGTGCGCGTAGACGGACAGCCACCCGGATCGTCCGGAGTGGACGGTGCGGGCGGGTGTGCGGCGGCTCAGCTCGGCGGCGCCGACCAGGAGGTCCACCCGGCGGGTGGTGAGGTCGATCGCGATCCGGTCGCCGTCCGCGACCAGTCCGAGCGGGCCGGGCAGCGCCGCCTCCGGGCGCACCTCGCCGACCACGATCCCCTTGTTCACCAACCCGGACAGCTGCCCGTCGGTCACCACGGCGACCCGCTCGGAGAGCCCGGCGCCGGCGAGCGCGAACACGGTCTGGGACGCCATGCCCATGCCGGGCGTGCCGACCGGGCCGAGCCCGCGCAGGACGAGCACGTCACCCGGCGCCACCTCGCCGTTCTCGATGCCCGCGATCGAGGACAGGGCATCCTCGTACACCCGCGCGGTGCCCTCGAACGTCGGCGGCCGCCGCTCGGTGACCGAGAGCTTCACGATCGCCGAGTCCGGCGCGAGCGAGCCGCGGACCACCACGACCGTCGGGTGGTCGCCGCGTGGGTCGGCGAGCGGCCGGATGACCCGCTCGTCGGCGACCACCGCGCCGGCGAGCCGGTCGGCCATCGACGAGCCGGTGACCGTGACCGCCGAATCGTCCACAACGGACCCGAGCTGTCTCAGCACGGCGAGCGCGCCGCCTGCGTCCTCGAACTCCTCGATGCTGTCCGAGCCGTTGGGCCGCACCGCGGTCAGCGGGCGGACCTTGTCCGCCAGGGACTCGAACAGCCGGTACACGTCGAGGTCGAGCCCGGCCTCGCGGGCCACCGCCTGCAGGTGCTTGACCGTGTTGATCGAGCCGCTCACCGCGAGCACCGCCGCTACCGCGTTCCCGAACGCGGCCGAGGTGAGGACCGACCGCGGCCGCCTGCCCGCCAGCACGGCGTCCACAATGGCCGCCCCGCTCGCCCGGACCGCCGCCCACATGGGCGCGCTGTTGGCCCGCACCGGGGTGGTGCCCGGCAGTGTCATGCCCAGCGCCTCGGCGACGATGTGCATCGAGTTCGCGGTACCCATCCCGGTGCACACGCCCGGCCCGGTGATCGCGCGGGCGCTCAGGTCGCACAGGCCCTCGACGGTGATGCCGCCGGACGCGACCTGGCCCGCCCGCAGGAACACCTCCTCGATGTCGACCGGCTCCCCGTTGTCGAGCCGCCCGCAGCTCTGGTACCCGCAGGCCACGACCAGGGTCGGCACGTCGAGCCGGGCCGCGGCCATCAGCTGGCCGGGGGTCGTCTTGTCGCACGAGGCCAGGCACACCATGCCGTCGAGCTGGGCGCCCTCGACGGCCGCCTCGATGTCGGCGGCCACGAGGTCCCGGCTGGACAGCACGTAGCCGCCGCGCCCGCCCGCGCTCATGATGAAGTCGGTCGGCGCACGGTGCGGATCTCGAACCCGACCCCGCCCGCGGCCGCGACGGACTCCTTCACCGCGGCGGCGATCGGGTCGAGGTGGCTGAAGCACGGCGCGAGCCCGGACGAGGAGTTCACCACCGCGATCTTGGGCTTGGTCAGGTCCTCCTCGGTCAGCCCGAGGGCGAGCCACTGCGCGCGGCGCGTCGCCCAGCGGGGGCTGCCGACCGGGAGGTTGCTGCGCAGCGACGCCGGATCGGTCACCGGTTCACGTCCTGCTGGCTGTACACCGACTCGTGCCACGGGATGACGAACCGCTTCATGCCGTGGACGACGAAGTACAGCGCGAGGCCGAGCGCGGACAGCAGGATGATCACCGCGAACAGCGCTGGCGCGTCGAGCTCGTTGAGCGTGCGCACCACGAGGTAGCCCAGGCCCTCGCTGCCGCCGAGGTACTCGCCGACGATCGTGCCGATGATCGCGAAGACGATGCCGACCTCCATGCCGGCGAACACGTACGGCATGGTGCTCTTGAGGTCCAGGTGCCGGAACGTGTGCCAGCGGCTCGCGTTGAGGCTGCGCATGACGTCCCGCTGGCCGGACTCGACCGAGCGCACCCCGAGCTGCACGTTGAGCATGATCGGGAAGAACGCCAGCATCGCCGACATGATCACCTTGGACGTCATGCCGAAGCCGAACCAGATCACGAACAGCGGGATCAGCGCCACCTTCGGCACCACCTGCGAGGCGACGATCAGCGGGCGCAGGCTGCGTTCCAGCCACGGCACCTTGCCCAGCAGCACACCGACGGCGACCCCGGACGCGAGCGCGATCAGGAACCCGCCGATCGTCTCGGTGGCGGTGACCTGGGCGTGCTCCCAGGTCTGCTGGTCCTGGACGAGCTCGGTGAGGCTGCCGAGCACGGTCATCGGCCGCGGCAGCACCAGCTCGGAGATGTCGTAGACGCGGACGAACAGGTCCCAGGCGAGGAAGAAGACCACGAGGATGAGCGGCGTGGCCAACCACGGCAGCAGCTTGCGAGACACGTCATTCCTCCTCGTGCAGCGCGTGGCGCAACTCGCGGACGAGCACCCCGAACTCCGGCTCGGTCTGCACATCGATGTCGCGCGGTCGTTCGATGCCGACCGGCAGGATCTGCTGGATCCGGCCCGGCCGCGGCGTCAGGTGCACGACCCGGTCGCCGAGGAACACGGCCTCGGTGATGTCGTGGGTGACGAACACGACGGTGGCGCCGGTGGCCAGCGCGATCCGCTGCACCTCGAGGTTCATCCGCTCGCGGGTCAGCGCGTCCAGCGCGCCGAACGGCTCGTCCATCAGCAGCAGCTTGGGCCCGATGCTCAGCGCGCGGGCGATCGCGACCCGCTGGCGCATTCCGCCGGACAGCTCGCGCGGGTAGGCCTTCTCGAACCCCTTGAGCCCCACCAGGTCCGCGAGCTCGGCCACCCGTTCCTGGCGCGCGGCCCGGCCGTCCCCGCGCAGCTTCAGCGGGAGCGCGATGTTGTCCGCGACCGAGTACCAGGGAAACAGGTTGGCCTCCTGGAACACCACGCCGAGCTCGGACATCACCGATGAGTCCACTGTGGACCCGTGCCAGAGCGACCGGCCCTCGACGAGGATCTCCCCGGACGAGGGGCTGACCAGGCCGGCCAGCATGCGCAGCAGCGTGGTCTTGCCGCAGCCGGAACGGCCGATCACCGACACGAACTCACCGTCGCCGATCGTCAGGTCCACATCGGACAGGGCCTGGGTGTGCGCCCGCTTGGTGCGGAACTCCTTGCCGACGCCCTTCAGCTCCAGCTTGGTGGTGACCGGTGGCGCGCCGGTCGCCGACTCACGCTCGCTCACGGACGTCACTGGGCCCCCGCCTCGCCCTTGGGCAGCATGCTGTTGTCGAACCAGGCCTTCGCGTCACCACCCGGCGTGGCGACCTCCGCGGCGGTGAGCTCGTCGTAGCCCGCGACCCAGGCTGCCTCGTCGGTGACGAGCAGCGGCTCGGCCGGGTCACCGCCGGTCCACAGGCCGCGCATCTCCGTCAGGCTCGCGCGGGCGATCTTGTCGTCGTCCAGGGAGGCGAAGGAGTACTCGCCACGCAGCGACTCGAGGGTCTTGTCGAAGGACTCGTCCTCGACCATCGCGGCGAGCGCGTCCCGGATGCCGGCCATGAACGACTGGAGGATCTTCTTGTTCTTGGTCAGACCGTCCTTCGTGGCCACGTAGACCTGCGAGTCGGACTTCACGACGGTCCCCGGGTCGAACACACCGGCGTCGGCGTGCTGGGACAGCACCACGTTCGCGGTGTCGATGCTGACCACGTAGCCGGCGAGGCGGCCCTGCTGGACGAGGTTGAACGTGCCCGGGGTGAGCCCGACGACCTGCCGCGTGACCTGCGCGGGGTCCAGCCCGGAGTTGGCCAGCACGAGCGAGACGACCTTGTCGCTGGTGCCGCCCTCGGACGGGACGCCCATGGTCTTGCCGATCAGCGACTCCGGGTTCGCCAGGTCGACGTTGTCCTTGCTGTAGACGAACCGGACCGACGAGCCCCTCGTGAGGGTGCCGATGTTGACCAGCGGCTGCTTGGTCTTGGCGACCGCGGTCATCACGTCGATCTGCCCGATCCGGGTGATCGGCCCGCTGCCCGCGAGCAGCGTCTGCATGGCCTGCGGCGAGCCCTTCACCGGCTGCATCGTGACGTTCAGCCCGTGGTCGGCGAAGTGGCCGCCGGCGACCGCGAGCAGCTCGGGTGCGAGGGAGAGGGTCTCCAGCGGGAGGTAGCTCAGGAACGTGACCCGCTCGCCGGCACCGGCATCGGCGGCGTCCGAGCCGCACGCGGTCAGCAGGGTGGGGCCGGCCGCGGCGGCGGCCATCGTGGCGGCCGAACGTGCCAGGAACGACCTTCGGCTGAGGGACGACGAGAGATGCGTGGCGAAGGGCACGGTCGGTCTCCTGTCAGGTCTTGCCCGGCCACCGCCCTGTGACCGGCTGCGTCGAGACTCTTGTGCGGCGGTACCCGCCGGACTACCTACCTTTCCGCATACCGGAAGACAAGCTGCCGCATCCGGGCACCCAGCGCGCGGGAGATCCCGCGGGCGGTGGCCTGGACGAGGTGCCCGACGCTCGGCCCGTGCGGCTCCGCGTGCGGCACGATCAGCGACAGCGCCGCGACCACCGTGTCGTCGGGGCCGTAGATCGGCGCGGCCACCGAGACGTAGTCCGGGTTGATCTGCCGCTCGCTGACCGCGTAGCCGCTGCGCCGGACGTCGGCGAGCGCCTGGCGCAGCGCGCGGGCGTCGGAGTTGGTCCACTCGGTGAAGGACTCGAGCGGCCCACCCATGACCTCCTCCTGCAGCTCGGCCGGCGCGTGCGCGAGCAGCACGAGCCCGACCGCGGTGGCGTGCATGGCGTACCGGCCACCCACCCTGGGGCGCTCGTCGCGGGCGGTCTCCGGGCTCACGAACCGCTCGACGAACACGACCTCGTCCTTCTCGCGCACCGCGAGGTGCACCCCGCGGTGCGTCGTCTCGTAGAGGTCCTGCATGAACGGCAGCGCGATCCGCTGCAGCCCCACCGACCGCGGCGCGCGGGCGGCGACCTCCCAGAGCCGCAGCCCGATCCGGTAGCAACCGGCGCCGTCCCGCTCCAGCGCACCCCACCCGTGCAGCTCGCTCACGATCCGGTGGGTCGTGGTGAGCGGGACGCCGGAGCGGCGGCTGATCTCGGACAGGCGCAGCCCCGTCGCGGCGTCCTCGAAGGTGTCGAGGATCCGCAGCGCTCGCTGGAGCACCGACCGGCGTTCGGCTCCCATCGACACCTCCGGTGGGTCAGCGGGACCGGCGGTCCCGGACCCGGCGGTAGCTCCAGATCAGCAGGGCGAACAGGATGAGGCCGGACAGGATCAGGCTCGACCCGGTGCTCCAGCCGCCGAACGGGAGGCCGGGCACGAGGCCCCAGACCACGCCGGCGCCGATGAGCCCGAGCCCGGCGCACACCGAGCCGGCGATCCGCAGCGGCGAGGACACGCTGTCCTCGGCGGCCTTCATCGCCCTGTCCCGGACCGGGTCGACGTAGCGTTCCAGCGCGGGGAACTCCGACGCCAGGATGAGCAGGCCGGCGAGCACCAGCAGCAGCCCTGGGCCGGGCAACACCAGCAGCGCGACCCCGACCAGGACGATCACGCCGCCCAGGACGGCCAGGGACACGCGCTTCACCGGGTTCGCTCCAGCCATGGTGCCCGCCATTGTGACCCGCGCCCGCCGGTCGCGCCCGCCGGTGTCCTGTGCTGACCGACAGTGCCCCGCGCCGACCGACAGTGCCCTTTGCTGACCGGTGGTGGCCCGCGCCGGCCGACAGTGCCCGGTCGTGTCCTGTGCTGACCGACAGTGCCCCGCGCCGGCCGACAGTGCCCTTTGCTGACCGGTGGTGCCGGCACCGGGCAGGTCGTGGCACCGGGCAGGTCGTGGCCGCTGCCAGGCGTCCTGCTGCGCGCGCCCGGCTCAGGCGTCCTCCTTGCGAGCCCGGCTGGGCGCGACCCGCGGTGGCTCGTTGGGCATCTTCGGGTAGACCGGCGGCCACGGGGCGTCCATCAGGCCGTCGGCCATGTCCCGCTCGTGCAGGGCGAGCAGCGGATCGAGCGACTGCGCCGGCATGGCGGCCCACGGGTCGCCGCGCTGGGCCAACCGGGCCGGCACGCTCGCGAGAGTGAGCTCGCGGGGTTCGATCGCGGCCAGCTCGGCCCACTCGAACGGGGTCGACACCTGCCCGTGTGGGTTGGCCCGCACGCACCACGCGCCGAACACTGTCTTGTGCGGGGCGTTCTGGTTGAAGTCCACGAACACCCGGGCGCCGCGCTCCTCCTTCCACCAGGCCGCGGTCAGCAGGTCCGGTCGGCGCCGCTCGAGCTCCCTCGCCACGGCCACCGCGGCGGCGCGCACGGCGAAGCCGTCCCACCGGGGCGCCAGGCGCGCGTAGACGTGGATGCCCCTGTTCCCGGTCGTCTTGGGGAAGCTGGCCACCCCCAGCTCGTCGAGCAGAGCCCGCGTCTCGGCGGCCCCCTCCCGGATCATCGCGAACGTGACCCCGGGGCTCGGGTCGAGGTCGATGCGCAGCTCGTCGGCGTGCTCGGGGTCGGCCGCGGTGTTGGGCCAGACGTGGAAGCCGAGGCAGCCCATGTTGACCGCCCACAGCACGTGCGCGAGGTCGGCGGCCACCAGCGCGTCGGATGTCGTGCCGTTCGGGGTGGACACCCGGGTGGTGGTGAGCCACGGGTCGGCCTTGGTCGGCGCCACCCGCTTCTGGAAGAACGAGGAGCCACCGACCCCGCCGGGAAAGCGCTGCAGCAGCACCGGGCGACCGCCCATGGCCGCCATCAGCGCGTCGCCGACCGCCAGGTAGTAGCGCGCCAGGTCGAGCTTGGTGTCACCCCGCTCGGGAAAGAACACCTTGCCCGGGTTGGTGATCCGCACCGCCCGGCCGGCCACGTCGAGCACCTCGACGTCGCCACTCTTGCCGTCACTCTGGCCCACCGGAGGACCGTACCCCGAGAACCGGACCACCTGCGGCGATGCGGCCCGCGTCCGCAGCCGAAGAGTCCCACCGTGGCCGCCAGCTCGAACGCGCCCTTGCGGCCGGGCCTGCGCATCGCCGAGACCCAGCGCGGGTTCAGCTGTTGTGCTCAACTCTTCGCGACGTCGTATACGAGGTGCGTCACGCGGTCCCCGCGGATGATCTGCGAAGGGTTGTCCAGCAGGATCGGACCGGCCAGCGACCCGGTCGCGAAGAACGGGCGGCCAGAACCGAACACCACGGGGACGAGATTGACGACGACCTGGTCGATGAGGCCGAGCCGCAGTGCCTGTCCTCCGATCTCGCCACCGGCCACGTCGACGACCCGGTCGCCTGTGTGGTCCGGCACTCGTCCTCACCGCCGGTGAAGGACCAGCTGACGTCTCCGTTGCCGTAGAAGTCGAAGAGCGGCCCGACCCCGTCGTGGTCGTCGGCGATGAAGCCGTCCAGCGAGACCGCCGCGCCCATCATTGCCTTGCCCATCCCGACTCTCCTCCACCTCGCTCCGACGAGTAACCGGACGCGCCCTGTCGACCCCTCACGCAGACGTGCCGACCGGTGGCGGTGCCCATGCGACCGGCGTTCGCGGTGCCGCGCGCCCACTCGACGACGCGGGAGGTCGGGACAGCGACGTGGGAAGTCGGGACAGCGACGTGAGAGGACGACACGCCGGGCGGGTCGGGAGGGCGACCGCGACTTGGGACTCTCCGGCCAGCCGGGAGTTCGGACGTGATGGTGGGCATTGTGGCTAGCCACCCATGCGGACCGGCGGGCCGCCCATCACGGGACCGCCGCCGGGCGGCATGGTGCGGCCGCTGGGGCCGGTCTGCTGGTCCGCGCTCGGCAGCGGCGTGTCGAGGTCTGCGAGGACCACTCGCTCGCCTTCCTCCAGGCCCGTCTCGATCTCCGTCCGAAGTGGACCGACAGCGCCCACGGTCACCTCCCGTGGGGTCGACTCGGCTCCCGCCAGCACTGTCACCGTCGAGGGGGTGCCGTTGTGGACCGCGGACGTGGGCACGGTGAGCACACCCTCCGCGGTGTCGATCACGATGGCCACGCCCGCAGTGCTGCCGGCGGGCATCGCGGCGGTCGGCTCGTCGACGGTGATCGTGACGGGGTAGGCGACGGACTCGGCGGAGTCGTCGGCCAGCAGGCCGATCCGGCTGACGGTTCCCTCGATCCCGGCCGTCGAGCCGGACGGGGTCACCGTGGCGGTCTGGCCGACCTCGATCTCGCCGATCCGCTCCACCGGCACGGTCGTCTCGACCACCGCGGCGCCGGCGCCGATCAGCACCACCACCGGGTTTCCCGCGCTGACGTCGTCGCCCGCCGCGACCCCGACCGACGCCACCGTGCCGGCGATCGGCGCGGTCAGCGTGACCTGCGCGAGTGCCTGGTCCGCTTGGCGGAGGCCGGACTCCGCGGTGTCGACGGCCGCCTGGTCGGTGGCGATCGTCGCCGCGGTGGGTGCACCGTCCGGTTGCGAGTCGCGGGAGTCCCCGTCTGGAGTGTCCATTTCGGACGCGGCCGAGTTCATCGCCGCGGCGAGCTCGTCGATCTTCTTCTGCAGGACGCCCTGTGCGTCCGCGACGGCGTCCTGTGTGGACATCGCGTCGGCGAGCGCGTCGGCGCAGGCGGCATCGGGTGCGGCACCGTCGGCTTCCGGTTGGGTGTCGTCGGGTGCCGGGGCTTCGGCGCAGGCCTTGGTCTGCGCGGCCAGTGCCGCCTTCGACGCGGCGATCGCCTTGCCCGCGGCGGTCTGTGCCGCGCGGACAGCCTGCTGCTGCTCGCGCAGCGCCTGCCCGTCGGTGCCGGTCTCGTCGGGGCCTGGCTCGTCGGCGCCGGTGTCGGTGTCGCTGTCCGCCGCGACGGACTCCTCCTGCTTGCGCTGGTCGGCTTCCAGCGTGGCCTTCGCCTCCGCGAGGTCGGCCTCGGCGGCGTCGGCCGCGGCCTGGAGCCCGGCGCTGTCGAGGGTGGCCAGCCGCTGCCCCGCGCTCACCTGCTGGCCCTGCCGCACGGACACCTCCGCCAGCGTGCCGTCGACCCCGAACGACACGTCCGCCCGGTTGACGAAGTCGACGGTTCCGCTGGTGGCCACGGTTTGCGCCACGTCGCCGACCGTGGCCGTGGCGAACCGGTACCGGTCGGCCGGATCGTCGTCGTCGTCGGCGAACGCGACCACGCCCACCGACGCGCCGATGCCCACGACCACCACGACCGCGGTCCACCTGAGAACGGGACGCATGAATCTCCTCACTCGCTGCGCAATGCGTCGATGGGGGTGAGCCGCGCCGCGCGGCCGGCCGGGTAGACCCCGAAGCCGAGGCCGATGGCGAGCGCGACCCCGATGGCCGCGACGGTCGCGGTCACCGACACGCTCACCGGCTGGTCGATCAGGTCGGGCAGCAGGAACGCGCCGGCGATCCCGAGACCGACCCCGACGACCCCACCGACCGTGCCGAGCACGCCGGCCTCGACGAGGAACTGCCGGCGGATCGCGCGCGGGGTGGCGCCGAGCGCCTTGCGCAGGCCGATCTCCCGGATCCGCTCGGTGACCGCGACCAGCATGATGTTCATGACCCCGATGCCGCCCACGAGCAGGGAGATCGCGGCGACCCCGCCGAGCAGGATCGTCAGCGTGCGGTTCGTGGCGTTCGCGGTCTCCAGCAACGACTCCTGGGTGGAGATGGAGAAGTCGGCCTCGGCGGTGGCGTCAGCGCTGCCGTGGAGGTTGCGCAGCAGCGCGGTGATCTCCTGGTGGGCCGCGCTGAGGACCTGCGCCGACGCCGCCTGCACGTAGATCGTCGACACCGACCCGGTGGCCGCCCCGGTGACCCGCTTGGCGGTGCCGATCGGGACCAGCGCCAGGTCGTCCTCGCTCGAGGACGCGGCGGAGGCGCCGGTCGGCTCGAGCACCCCAACAACCGTCATGGGCGTGCCGCCGACGGTCACCTTCCGGCCGACCGGGCTGCCGAAGGCGAACAGCTCCGACGCGGTGTCCGAGCCCAGCACGACGACATCGGCGGCACCGGTGACCTCGTCCTCGGTGAGGAACCGTCCCGACCGCAGCGTCCGGCTGCGCACCGACGGCCACGTCGTGGTCGTCCCCACCACGCTCGTCGTCCAGTTCTCCGTCCCCGCGGTCAGCGACAGCGAGTCCTGCGTCACCGGCGCGACCGCCGCGATGTCGGGCGCCACCTCCCGCGAGGCGAGCGCGTTGGCGTCGTCCAGGGTCAGCGTCGACGCGGACCCGAAACCGCCGCGCATCCCGGACTCGGAGGTGCTGCTGCCCGGCGACACGATCAGCAGGTTGCTGCCCAGCGCGTCGATCTGCTGGCGCACCTGGTCCTGGGCGCCGAGGCCGAGCCCGACGGTGAGGATCACCGACGAGACGCCGATGACGATGCCGAGCATCGTGAGCCCGGACCGGAGCCGGTGCGCGCGGATCGCGTCGAGTCCACTTCGGAATGTCTCGGTCCAGTTCACGGCACCAGCACCCCGTCGGCCAGCACGCCGTCCCGGATCAGCACGGTGCGTTGCGCCCGCGCGGCCACGTCGTGCTCGTGGGTGATCAGCACGATCGTTCGGCCCGCCGCGTGCAACTCGGTGAACAGCCCCAGCACGTCGGCCGAGGAGGTGGAGTCGAGGTTGCCGGTCGGCTCGTCGGCCAGCAGCAGCGCCGGGTCGGTCACCAGCGCGCGGGCCACCGCGACCCGCTGCTGCTGGCCGCCGGACAGCTCGCCCGGCCGGTGCTCGAGCCGGTCGGACAGACCCACCCGCGCGAGCGCCGCCGCCGCGCGGTCCCGGCGCTCGTGGCGCGGGACGCCCGCATAGGCCAGCGGCAGCTCGACGTTGCGGCACGCGGTCATGCTGGGCAACAGGTTGAACTGCTGGAAGACGAACCCGATCCGCTTGTTGCGGATGGTGGCGAGGTGGCTCTCGGGCAGCTCGCCGACGTCACCCCCGGCGAGCCGGTAGCTGCCGGACGTCGGCGCGTCGAGGCAGCCGATGATGTGCATCAGGGTCGACTTGCCCGAGCCGGACGGTCCGGCGACGGCGACGTACTCGCCCTCGCCGATCGTGACCGACACGCCCCGCAACGCCTCCACCTCGACCGTGCCCGTCGCGTAGGTCTTGCGCACGTCCCGCATCTCGATGATCGGCGCCGTCACTTGCCGCCACCACCGGGAATCATGCCGCCGCCGGGTACCTGGCCGCCGCCACCGCCGGGGAACACGCGCGGACCCTGGTCGTCGCTGTCCCCGCCGCCACCCCCGGGTGGTCGGGTGAAGCCGGCGATCTCGACCTCGTCGCCCTCGGCGAGCCCGGACACGATCTCGGTCTGCGGGCCGTACGCGGTGCCGATCTCCACGACGGTCCTGGTCCGTTCGCCGCCGACGATCTTGTAGACGTAGGTGGTGTCGCCATCGCTGTGCAAGGCCTGGCTGGGCACGGTGAGCACGTTCTCCCGTTCCTCGACGACGATCGAGACGGTCGCGGACGAGCGGGCGAAGATGTCGTCGCGCTCGCCGGTGACGTCGACCGTGACCGGGAACGTGGCCGCACCGGAGTCGGCGGTCTCGGCGACGAGCCCGACGGTGGTGACCGTTCCCTCGACGGGCTCGGTCGCGTCCACCGGGGTGATCTCCGCCTGCTGGCCGGCCTCGACCCGCTCGACGTCGGAGCTGGCGACGCTCGCCTCGACGACGTACCGGTTCGTGGAAACGACGGTGACCTGTGCCGTCGTGCTGCCGTCGGACTGGTCGTCGGGTTCCGTCGGCGAGTCGCCCGACGGCTGGTCTCCCCCGACCCGGTCGCCCACGGCGACGTCGACGGCCACGACCGTGCCCGCGATCGTCGCCCGCAGCCGCGCCTGGTCGAGGGAGTCCTGCGCGGCGGTCAGCCGGCTCCGGGCCGAGACCACAGCGGCGTCGTCCGCGGCGAGCTGCGGGTCCGAGGCATCCGCGGCGGTGTCGTCGTCGCGCCGGGCCTCGGCGGCGTCGAGGGTGGACTCGGCGGCGTCGACCTCGGCCCGCAGCAGCTCGTCGTCGACCGTGGCGAGCACCTGCCCGGCGGTGACCGTGTCGCCCTCGGCGACCAGCACGCCGGTGACCTCGCCGGACACCCCGAACGCGAGGTCGGCCTTGTGCGCGGGCTGGACGGTGCCGGTGGCGGCCACCGTCCGGCGCTGCGTGCCGGAGGTGGCCGTCGCGGTCATGTCCTGGGGCGTGGGCTCCGCCGCCGACGGCCCGACCACCAGCCACGCCCCGACCCCGCCTGCGCCGACCACGACCGCCGCGGCCAGCCACAGCACCCGCTTTCTCCCGCGTGGCAACCGAAGACCCACCTGTACTCCTCACCGATGGCAATGCCGATGGCACTGCTGAACCCCCGGTGACGGAGCTTCGGGCCCGCATCTGTGCCGCACCTTCGACCGAGCTGTGGATTACCTATGAGAACCGGCCTCCACAGTGGACGGCGCGGGTCAGCTGTCGCAGCCGGTGCCGTCGCCGTCGCGGTCGAGGTCGTAGATGTCGCTGCCGATCACGGTGACGGGGCCTTGCACGTAGGCCGGGCCGTTGCCGCTGCCTCCCGCGCAGTCGACGTCCGGCGCCACCGGCACGCAGCCGCTGTAGTTGGGGTCGCACGCCGGCTGGGGTTCGGGCTCGGGCTCCGGCGGCGGAGGTGCCGGCGCCTCGGTGGTCGGCTTCGGGGCCGGCTTGGGCTTGGGGACCACGGGCTTCGGCGCAACGGTCGTCGTGGCGGTCGGCGGGAGCGTGGTCGTCGTCGTGATCGCCGTGGTGGTGCTGTCATCGGCTGTCGACGGTGCCGGGTCGTCCTCCTGGCCCACCAGCGCGGCGATGAGGATGATGCCGGCGACGACGGACGCGGCGATCCACGCAGGGCGACGCCAGCGGGGGGCGGGCGGCGCGGGTGGCACCGCCGCCTCCGGTGCCGAGCCGGGGAACGGGACGGGCGGCGGGACGGGCCGCGTTGCGGGGAACGGCATCGCGCCGCTGGTGCGGCGGGGTAGTCGGAGGATGACCTCGAGCCCCTTGTCGCCCAGCTGGATCATCGCCTCGCAGCCGGGCGTACCGCCGCGCGCGGCGGCCTGCGCGACGAGCGCGCCGTAGCGCTGGGTCATCAGGTGGGTCAGCTCGCCGACCCGGTGCCCGTCGAGGCGCACCTCGATGGCCCGTTCGCCGCGATGCTTTCCGGTGCCGATCGCGCACCAGCCGAGCTCCACCGCCACCGACCGCGACGCACCAGGGGCGACGCGGTAGCGGGACAGCACGGCCTGGTGATATTCCTCGCGGGTGACCGTGACCAACACGGCGGCTTCCAACATCACGAGACCCGCGGACGAGTTCTCGACCATGTGCACTCCCAGACGCTGAACGACGTACGCCTGTGCATCGGCGCACCGGCGAATGCGTTACCGCGAATTTCGGCTGAGTATGGTTCGCCCATGACACCGGAGGAGATCAGGGATTTCGCGCTCGGGCTGCCCGAGACCGCCCAGGACCACCCGTTCGGACCGGACACGAACGTCTACAAGGTGGCGGACAAGGTATTCGCGATTCTCCAGCCGGGCGGGGACCCACCACAAGTCACGCTGAAATGCGAACCGAGCCTGGCGCTGGAGCTGCGGGCCCAGTTTCCCGCGGTGCGCGCGGGATACCACGTCAACAAGAAGCACTGGAACACCGTGACGCTGGACGGAAGCGTCCCGGACGATGAATTGTGCGAGATGGTCGAGCATTCCTACGACCGGGTGGTTTCCGGCCTCCCGAAAGCCGTGCGCACGCGCCTGACCGGCGAAAGTAGCTAATTTCCGGCCGGCTGCTCATCGGAGCCGCCAACTGCCATCACATGGCCCGCGGTCGCGCGGGTGTTCGGCCAGCTGGTCGCGCCACCAGGGGTTTCCACGAAACCCCGAACAAGCCCGGTCGGGATGGACGCCGACATGACGAGCCGCTACCCGCACCCGTTCTCCGGCGGCCAGCGGCAGCGCATCGGCATCGCCCGCGGGCCGGCCCTCGAACCCGACGCGCTCATCTGCGACGAGCCGGTCTCCGCGCTCGACGTCTCGGTCCAGGCACAGGTGATCAACCTGCGCGCGGACCTGCGCCGCAGGCTCGGCGTGGGGGTCGTCTTCATCGCCCACGACCTGTCCGTCGTGCGGCACCTGGCCGACCGGGTCGCGGTCATGTACCTGGGGCGGGTCGCGGAGGTCGGCGGGACCGCGTCGATCTACGACGAGCCGGCGAACCCGTACACGCAGGCGCTGCTGTCCGCGGTGCCCTCGCCGGACCGGGCGGCGCGGGGGCGCCGCGTCCGCACCGGCGAGCCGCCGTCACCCATCGACCCGCCCACCGGCTGCCGGTTCAACCCGCGCTGCTGGCTGGCACAGGACATCTGCCGGCACGACGCTCCCCCGCTGCGGGAGATCGGCGACCACGGCCCGCGCAGCGCGTGCCACTTCGCCGAGGAGGCGCTGCGCTCACCGTGACTCAGCGGGACGCGTGTGCGCGGCCGGCCCGGAAGAACCTCAGGATCGCCGCCGCGTCGCCCAGCTCGCGGGTCGGGTGGGCCGCGCCGAAGGGCGCGTTCCAGAAGGCGCCCGGACGGGGCTCGTGCGGTCCGACGTAGGCGTACGGCTCGGGAATGAGCTGGTCGCCGGGTGAGACGCCGTAGTTGACGTCGCCGAGGGTGATGCCGACGTCGAGGTGCTCCGGCCACAGCACCTGGTCCTCCTCGGGGGCGAAACCGCGCAGCGCCACGTCACCGGCCAGCAGGGCGTCGGTGATCGTTCGGGTGGCCTCCGGGTCGAGCGTGATCAGCTCGTCGGGCTTCACGCCGGAGCCCTCGTCATAGACCCCGGCCGGGTCGCCCACGTCGACGGCCACGGCGTACGCCACGTCCGCGTAGGTCCGCCCGTCCAGCTCGACCCGCACGTCGCCCGTGACCAGGTGCATGCCGTCGAGCCGCAGGTCGGGTTTCGCGATCGTGGCGAAGCCGCCCTCGGTGACGCGCAGCCGGATGTCGGCACTCCTCCGGTACTGCGGCCCGGCCAGGATCAGCTCGGCGACGCCGTGCAGCGATCGTCTGGTCGTCGTCAGTGACGGCGGGGCCATCTTTGTCTCTCCTCGGGTGATGGAGGGCCGGTGCGCGGCGCCGGCGTGGCCGGCCGCGTATCGCAGTATCGCTCTGCCGCGCCGCGCCGCGGGGTTCGGGGCCCCTGGTGCCTCACAAACCGGGGCAGCGGGTGTGCTCGGGTGGGGTGCGCAGGCTGACCAGGTAGTCGTGGCCGGTCCGGTTCACGCAGTCGTCGCTGGCCAGGTACACGGTGTGCCGGTAGCCCTCGTAGGTCACGAGGTCGGCGCCGAGCCGCTCGGCCATCGCGACGCCGTTCGCGTACGGGGTGGCGGCGTCGCCGGTCGTGGCCATCACGAGGACGGGTGGCGGGTCCGGAGCGCCGGTGATCGGCTCGGCCACCGGCGGCACCAGCCAATGTGGACAGACGAGGGCCTCGACATCGACCGCGGGGAGCCGCCAGGTCCCGCCAGGGCCCGCGGAGGTTCGCAGGTCGGTCAGGGTCGCGACCGGGTCGGCCGGGAACTCGCCGTCCACGCAGTCGACCGCGAGCCTGACGTCGAGGCCACCGGCGGCGTAGGACCCGTCCGCCTGCCGGTCGAGGATCCGGTCGGCCAGCTCGAGGAGCTTGCCGGCGTCGCCATGTTCCAGATCCGCCAGCAGCTGGCTGAGCACCGGCCACGAGCTGCTGTTGTAGAGCTGGGAGGTGACCAGGTAGGCGATGTCCCGTGTGGACAGTTCGCGGTCGCCGACCGGGTAGGGCGCGCGCGCGAGCAGGTCGTCGAGCTCGCGCGCCGCCACCGCCGGGTCGGTGCCCACCGGGCAGTCGGGTCGCCGCGCGCAGGAGGTGGCGTACGCGGTGAAGGCGGCGGTCAGCGCGGTCAGTTGGGCACGCAGCTGCTCGACCGGCGGCGCGGTCGGATGCACCGAGCCGTCGAGCACCATGGCCCGGACCCGGCCGGGGAACGCGGAGGCGTAGGCGGCACCGACCCGGGTGCCGTACGAGCGGCCGAAGTAGCTGAGCTTCTCCTCGCCGAGCGCCGCGCGCAGGACGTCCAGGTCCCGCACGGTCTCGCGGGTGCCGACGTGCGAGAGGAGCTCGGTGTCCTTCGCGCAGCCGTCCGCGAGCAGCTCGCCGACCGCGACCACCTCGGCCGAGCTGTCCACGGTCGGCTCCGCGGTCGGCTCCGCGGGCAGCGCCCGGAGCGCGTCGAGCGCCTGGTCGGGCAGGCAGGCGACGAGTGGCCGGCTGGCCCCGACCCCGCGCGCGTCGAACCCGACGAGGTCGAACCGGTCCCGCAGCGGCTCGGCCGCGAGCTGGTAGGCGACCCCGGCGGCCAGCGACATCCCGGAGTCCCCCGGCCCGTCCGGGCTCACGACGAGCGCCCCGATCCGCCGGTCCGCCCGCTCGACCCGGTGCCGCAGCACGCCGAGCGACACGCGGGCACCGTCCGGCTTCGCGTAGTCCAGCGGAACCGCGAGCCGCGCGCACTCCGCGCTGCGGACGAAGAACACGTCGCCGGCGCAGGACCCCCACGCCAGCTGCTGGCGGTAGTACCAGGGCCCGGCCTCCGACGAGGCGCCCACCTCGGGCGGCACCCCCACCCCTGACGACGAGAACATCCCGGCCACCACCAACACCGCGACGATCATCAGGAGCCGAGCTCGCATCGGGCCACCCTATAGCCGCCCGAGGGCGGCGCCCACAGTCCAGCGCCCAGCGGTCGTCGTGCGCCCGGCAACTGTCCTGTGTGGACAGCTGAGGGTCTGGTCAGTACCGCGGCCCCCATACCACCAGGCCGGCGATGGTCGGGCGGTGGTCGGAGGCCTCGGTGGGGCGCACGGTGCTGACGACCGGCAGCGCGTCGGTCAGGACGTAGTCGATCCGCGCCGCCGGGGCCTCCGCCGGGTAGGTGAAGCCGTCGCCGCGACCGGCCTCGGCGTGGCTGTCGGCGAGGATCGCGGTCAGCGTCCTTACCTCGGGGGTGTCCGGCGTCGCGTTCAGGTCTCCGGTCAGCACCACCGGTTCCGCGGCGGACCGGACGGCCGCCGCGACGGCGTTCGCCTGCAGCACCCGGGCCTCGGCGTTGTCGTGCTGGAAGTGGGTGGTCATCGCGCGCACGTCGAGACCGCGGACGTTCAGCACGGCCTCGAGCAGGCCGCGCTGCTCCTCCTCCGGCCGGGCCTTGGGCAGCAAGGTGTTGTGCCACTCCAGGATCGGGTACCGGGACAGGATCGCGGTGCCGTACTGCCGGCGCGGCCGGCCAGGCGCGGGCGGCTCGAGGTCGAGGTTCGCGCCGTACACCACGTGCATGCCGAGCCGGCGGGCGAGTTCCGCCGGCTCGTCGGTCCAGCCGCTGCGCTCACCGTAGTTTCGGTCGACCTCCTGCAGCCCGATCACGTCCGCGCGCGTGTGCCGGATCTCCGTGGTCAGCCGGTCGAGGTCGAACACGCCGTCGAGCCCCGCCGCGTGGTGGATGTTGAACGACAGCACGGTCAGCGGACGGACCGAGGGCGCTCGCTGGTCGGCGGCCGCGGGTGTGGCGAGCCCGACAACGGTCAGCAGGGCGAGTAGTGGCACCAGGTGGGTTCGACGCATGCGCGCCATGCAACCGCATCGCGGTGATCCCGAGATGGCGGGGGGACGAAGTCCGCGAGAACGTCGGCGTCAGACGACCGAGGCTCCGTCGTCGTCCGCGTCGTCCTCGGCGAGCTTCCACGTCAGCTGGAACTCGATCTCCTCCTCGCCGTCGCCGCGTTCGTGCTCGATGGAGAACTCGGCTCGCGCCGGGACGCGGAACCGCTCGCCCGCGATCTGGATCCGGAAGGACGTCCCCGACTCCAGCGCGTCTGCGAGGCGGCGGAGCTTCGCGACCACGTCCGCGGTCGAGTAGATGCGTTCGATGTCCCTCGCTGCGCCGGTCACATGACCTCCGTTGTCGAGCGCCCTCGGTGCGGGCGCCGGTGCGGGCACATTCAACCGTGTGCCCGCACCGTGCGCCCGAGCGGTTCGGTGCCGGCGGGAAACCGGTAGACAGGAGCGCATGGAGATTCGTCCAGGGGACACGCGGGACGTGTCGGTGCTGCTCGACTTCTTCGACGAGGCGGTCGAGTGGATGGTGTCGCGGGGCAACACCGAGCAGTGGGGCACCGAGCCGTGGTCGGCGCAGCCGCGGCGGGTCGAGCGGATCGGGCGCATGGCCGCCGACGGCGAGCTGTGGATCGCCGAGGTCGACGGGGAGCCTGCCGGGGCGCTGATCGTCAGCGACCGGAAGATGGACTACGCGCCGCCGGTCGACGAGCCCGAGCTGTACGTGGTGCTGCTGCTCGTCTCCCGGCGCCACGCCGGCGAGAAGATCGGCACGACGCTGCTCGACCACGCCCGGGACCGGGCCGGCTCGCGCGGCGTCGGGCTGATGCGGGTGGACTGCTACGCGGGCGGCACGGGCGACCTCGTGCGCTACTACACCCGCGCCGGCTACACCCCCACCGAGACGTTCTCCGTCGGCGACTGGCCCGGCCAGCTGTTCGAGCTACGCCTCTAGCCGGGCGCCGCGCAGGTACACCGCGCGGATCCGGTGCAGCACCGCCGGATCCGCGATCGGGTCGCCCCGGACGACGAGCACGTCGGCGTCGTAGCCGGGGGCGATGCGGCCCTTGCGATGCCCGAGGCCGCAGACCGCCGCGGCGTGCGAGGTGCTCGCGCGCAACGCCTCGGCCGGGGTCAGCCCGATCCCGGTGAGCTGGCCGACGGCCCAGCGGAGCACGTCGTGCGGCTTGGCCGGGCCGACGCCGCCGTCGGTGCCGGCGTTGACCGGCGCGCCCGACGCGTGGAGCAGGCGGGCGTTCGCGAGCAGCGCCGGCAGCCGCGCGGTCATGGCGGGCAGCGGCTCGACGCCCGGGCCCGGGGCGATGCCCAGCGTGATGCCGAGCGTGACGCGCCGGTCGGCGATCGTGCGGACCAGGGCGGGCGGTGCGGGGTCGACGCCGTCGGCGGTCATGAACGTGACGTGCTCCAGGCCGTCGACGCCGGCGGCCACCGCGTCGGCCACAGCCTGGGTGCCGTGCGCGTGCGCGGTGACCGGCAGGCCGTGCCGGTGCGCCTCGTCGACGGCGGCGCGCAGCTCGTCGGTGCCGAACTGCGGCACCTCGGGCCGCGTCCCCGGGGTGAGGTTGCCGCCGCTCGCCATGATCTTGACGACGTACGCCGCGCTCGGCGTGCTCGCGGACGGCCGCGCGCACGTCGGTGGTGGCGCCGCCGAGGTAGTGGCAGTGCCCGCCGGGAGTGGTGATCGGCGGTCCGGCCGCGACGATCGTGGGCAGCGTCGGGTCGGCCGCGCAGCGCAGCGCGAGGGACAGGTAGTCGCGGTCGCCGAGGTCGCGCACGGTGGTCACCCCGCCGCGGGCGGCGTGCCGGGCGGCGTCGGCCATGGCGGCGAGCGCGGCGTCGTCGTCGCGGGCGGCGAGGGCGCCGACCGGGTCGGCGGACGCGTCGAACGCCAGGTGCACGTGGGTGTCGACGAGGCCGGGGAGCAGCGTCGCGCCGAGGAACTCGACGACGTTCGCGTCGGGCGGCAGGGCCGCGGACGGGCCGGAGTCGACCGCGGTGATCGTGCCGCCGTCCAGGACGACGGTCGGGTCGGGGACGAGCGTGGCGCTGGTCCCGTCGTAGAGCCAGGCGGCGCGCAGGACGGTGCGCGTGCGGCGCTCGGACGTGGTGGTGGTCATGCCGGAAGCGTGGCGCCGGCACCCCGCCAGCCGCGTCGTGGCGACTACTCAGCGCCGGTACTCATCTCCTGGCCCACCACCCAGGCGGCGATCTGCGCGCGGCTCGTGAACCCGAGCTTGCCGAGGATGTGCTGCACGTGGTTCTCCGCGGTCCGCTCGCTGATGTGCGCGGCCGCGGCGATCTGGCGGCTGGTCAGCCCCTGCGACACCAGCACGGCGATCTCCCGCTCCCGCTTGGTGAGCGGACCGGCCACCTGCCCGGACAGCGACGCGGCGAGCGTCGCGCAGTCGCGGCGCAGCGGGGCCATGCCGAGCCGGTCGGCGACCGCGCCGGCCGACTCCGCGAGCGCCGCCGCCTCCGCCTCGTCCCCCGGCCGCCGGCGCCGGGCCAGCACGCGGGCCAGGTGGTAGCGCGCGGTCGCGGCGAAC
>NZ_WHTD01000284.1 GCF_009379765.1 Actinophytocola sp.
CGCCCCCCGGCGTCGCCAAGTCGTCCCCTCACGTCGCCAAGTCGCCCCCCGGCGTCGCCAAGTCGTCCCCTCACGTCGCCAAGTCGCCCCCCGGCGTCGCCAAGTCGTCCCCTCACGTCGCCTGGTCGACTTGTGGCGAGCGGTGCGCCCGAGACCCGCCGCGCCATGGACACGCTGCGAAGGTCGGGCTCATGCCGGCGTCCCCGACATCGAGCACTGGCTCTGACCGTCGACGCTGCGCACGGGACGCGACGACACGGGACGTGACGGGACGACACGGCGACGCCACAAGACGACACAGCTGCGCCACGGGGCAACACAGCCACGCCACGGGAAGACACAGCGACGCCACGGGGCGACACAGCTGCGCCTCAAGACGACACAGCCACGCCACGGGACAACACAGCCACGCTACGGGGCGACACAGCTGCGCCACGGGACGGCACGGGGGCGGGGAGGGGCTGCGTGGGGTGTTGGGGGTTACTCCTCGTCGTCGTCCTCGCGGGGGGCGCGGTACGGGTCGGGGTCGCCGGCCGGCTTGGCGCCGTTGGCCAGGCGGGCGACCTCCGCGTCGGCCGCCTGAGCACGGGCCAGGAGGTCGTCGATGCGCTTGGCCTCGTCCGGCACGGTGTCGGTGACGAACGCGAGCGTCGGGGTGAACCGGACGCCGGTGCCCTGCCCGACCAACGAGCGCAGCACACCCTTCGCGGACTCCAGCGCCGACGCCACGCCCTGGAGGTCGGGCGCGGCGTCGACCTTGTCGCCCAGCACCGTGTAGAACACGGTCGCGTCGTGCAGGTCCCCGGTGAGCTTGACGTCGGTGATCGTCACCCGGGCCAGGCGCGGGTCCTTCACCTCGTGCTCCAGCGCGGACGCGACGATCTGCCCGATGCGCTTGGCGAGCTTGCGGGCGCGCGGTGCGTCAGCCACGACGTTCCTTCCTCTGTCAGCGACAACGATCAGTCATCGGGGCCGAGCCACCGGCGCCGCGCGGAGACGAGCTCCAGCTCGGGACGGCCGGCGACCAGGCGCTCACACGCGTCGAGCAGGTCGCGCACGTGGTCGGCGTCGGCCGCCACCGCGGCGACCCCGATGAGCGACCGCCGGTGCTTGTCCAGGTGCCCGGCCTCGGCGACCGTCACCTCGAACCGGCGGCGCAGCTCGGCGATGACCGGCCGCACGGCCGAACGCTTCTCTTTCAACGAGCGGATGTCACCGAGCACGACGTCCAGCTCGAGAGCCCCCACGTACAAGGGAATTCACTCCACGGAACGAGTTCCGGTCGCCGCGCCCACCGAGGTGAGCGCGGCGACCACGACAGACTCAGTCGCGCGGCTTCTCGCGCAGCTCGTACGTCTCGATGATGTCGTCGACCCTGAGGTCGCCGTACGAACCGAGCGTGAGACCACACTCGAAGCCCTCGCGGACCTCGACCGCGTCGTCCTTGAACCGCCGCAGCGAGCTGACCGGCAGGTTCCCCTGGACGACGACGCCGTCGCGCATGAGCCGCGCCTTGGCGTTGCGCCGGATCTCGCCGGAGAGCACCATGCAACCCGCGATCGTGCCGACCTTGGAGGACTTGAACACCTCGCGCACCTCGGCGCGCCCGAGCTCGACCTCTTCGTAGACCGGCTTGAGCATGCCCTTGAGCGCCTGCTCGATCTCGTCGATCGCCTGGTAGATGACCGAGTAGTACCGAACGTCGATGCCCTCGCGGTTGGCCTGCTCGGTGACCTTGCCCTCGGCGCGGACGTTGAACCCGAGGATGATCGCGTCGGACGCGATCGCCAGGTCCACGTTGGCCTTGGTGATGCCACCGACACCGCGGTCGATGACCCGCAGCTCGACCTCTTCGCCCACGTCGATCTTCGTGAGCGCGTCCTCGAGTGCCTCGACGGTGCCCGAGTTGTCGCCCTTGATGATCAGGTTGAGCTGGCTGGTCTCCTTGAGCGCGGAGTCCAGGTCCTCCAGGCTGACCCGCTTGCGCCGCGAGGCGTTCGCCGCGTTGCGCATCCGGGCCGCCCGGCGCTCGGCGATCTGCCGTGCGGTGCGGTCCTCGTCCACGACCAGGAAGGTGTCGCCCGCACCCGGGACCGACGTGAACCCGATGACCTGCACCGGCCGCGACGGGGTCGCCTCGGTGATGTCCTCGTTGAACTCGTCGACCATCCGGCGCACGCGGCCGTAGGCGTCGCCGGCGACGATCGAGTCGCCGACGTGCAGCGTGCCGCGCTGGACCAGCACCGTGGCGACCGGGCCGCGACCGCGGTCCAGGTGCGCCTCGATGGCCACGCCCTGCGCCTCCATCTCCGGGTTGGCCCGCAGGTCGAGCGCCGCGTCCGCGGTGAGCACGACCGCCTCGAGCAGCCCTTCGATGTTGATGTTCTGCCGCGCGGAGATGTCGACGAACATCGTGTCGCCGCCGTACTCCTCGGCCACCAGCCCGTACTCGGTGAGCTGCTGGCGCACCTTCTGCGGGTTGGCGCCTTCCTTGTCGATCTTGTTGACCGCGACCACGATGGGCAGGTCGGCGGCCTGCGCGTGGTTGATGGCCTCCACCGTCTGCGGCATCACGCCGTCGTCGGCGGCGACCACGATGACCGCGATGTCCGTCGAGTTGGCACCACGGGCACGCATAGCAGTGAACGCCTCGTGACCCGGGGTGTCGATGAAGGTGATGACCCGCTCGTTGCCGTCGACCTGGACCGCGACCTGGTAGGCGCCGATGTGCTGGGTGATGCCACCGGCCTCGCCCTCGTGCACGGAGGTCTTGCGGATCGTGTCCAGCAGGCGGGTCTTACCGTGGTCGACGTGACCCATGACGGTCACGACCGGCGGCCGCGCCTGCAGCTCGTCCTCTCCACCGGCGTTCTCGCCGTAGGAGATGTCGAACGAGTCGAGCAGCTCGCGGTCCTCCTCCTCCGGGCTGACGACCTGCACCTTGTAGTTCATCTCGGTGCCGAGCAGCTCGAGGACGTCGTCGGAGACCGACTGCGTCGCGGTGACCATCTCACCGAGGTGGAACAGCACCTGCACCAGCGAGGCCGGGTTGGCGTTGATCTTGTCGGCGAAGTCGGTCAGCGAGGCGCCACGCGGAAGCCGGATCGACTCGCCGTTGCCCTTGGGCAGGCGAACACCGCCGACGCTGGGCGCCTGCATGTTCTCCATGTACTCCTGGCGCTTCTGCCGCTTCGACTTGCGGCCACGCCGGGACGGCCCACCAGGCCGGCCGAAGGCACCCGCGGCACCGCCGCGACCGCCACCGGAACCGGGACGGCCACCGCCGCCCCCGCGGAAGCCACCGCCACCGCCGGCCGGGGCACCGCCACCGCCGCCGCCCCCAGGACCGCCGCGGTAGCCACCGCCACCGCCACCGCCGCCGCCACCGGGGCCACCACGGAAGCCACCGCCACCGCCGCCGCCCCCACCGGGACCGCCACGCGCGCC
>NZ_WHTD01000252.1 GCF_009379765.1 Actinophytocola sp.
CTGCAGCGCCGTACGCACCAGCCACTGGTGGTACCGCAACAACCGCGCTACCTCCTCGCCGAGCCACCGGTGCTCGGCGGCGAAGTCGATCCGCCGCAGCTCGTCGCGCAACCGCTGGTAGGCGGTCACCAGCTCACCGCAGGTCCGGCCGACCTCGCCCGGCACTTCACCGGGCGCACCGCACTCCCGCACCGCGCGGTCCGCGACCGGCTCCAGCTCGGCGGCACGATCCAGCACCGAGAGCAGCCGCCGCAGCTGATCGGCCGAACCGCTCGTATCGCGCTGCCCCCGCCGGCGGCGCACGATCGCGCGGGCCGCTTCCGCCATCGGCCGTAACACCGACATCCACACAGTCATCGACTCGTCACATCCGCGCTGTCCCGGCAGTGGTGCACGTGACGGGTGGGCGGCGTGCCGGGCCTGTCGAGCATTACGTCCCCTGGTGCCCGGCGAGCGCACACGAACAGATCCTCGCCTGGCCTCGGCGTGCCGCCGGACAGTGTCCAGTCACCGCGGGACGGGCGGTCAACGAGCAACGCACGGACGCCGGCGAACACGATGACCGAGCGGCGCCGCGCGACACGAAGATGGGACATGCCGCCTCCTCACCACGATCACCCGTGAGAAGAGGCCATCAGCGGACCACGGTCCGCGGTTGCGGCGAGCCTCATCGCCTATCCCAGTGTCTCACGGTTTCGGCCGCACGATGCTCGCCGCGACCAGCGAGAGCACCATCCAGGCCGCGGCGTAGCCGAACGCGACGGTGGGGGAGACGAGCGCGTAGAGCAGGCCGACGACCGCCGAGGCCAGCAGGTCGCCACCGGACTGCACGATCCCCAGCACACCGAACCCGCTGCCACGCAACCGGTCCGGCAGCAGCCGCGCCACCAGGGTCGACTCCGCGGTCTCCGCCAACCCGATCCCCGCTCCAGCCAACGCGAACGCCACGACCAACGACGCGGGTGAGGGGAGCGACAGCGCGAACCCGCTGTACGCGAGCACGTACAACGCCGCGCCGGCGGCGAACACGACCCGGGGACCGGCGCGATCCAGCCACCGGCCACCGAACAACGCGACCACGGCCGCCACCGCGTTGTGGCTGGCGTAGATCAGCACCGCCAGCGAGGTCGCGGCCGCCACCGACCGCTCCGGCGTGGTCAGCAGCTCGGTGGCGCGCAGGATCAGCAGCGTGGTGGCCACGTTGCCCAGCTCGAACAGCGCCACCGGCAGCAACGCCCTGGCCAGCCCGGCCCGCCGCAGCTCACCCAGGTGCAGCCGGCGGCGACTACGAACAGGGGCGGTCTTGATCCGGGTGCGGGCCTCCCGGGCGGCGATGGTGATCGCGACGACGGCGAACACCCCCGGGATCGCCGCGAGGTACAGGGTCGGCCGAATCCCCACCCAGGCCACCAGCCCGGCGGCGAGCAGCGGCCCGGCGACCGCGCCGAGGTTGTCGCCGGCCCGCTCCACCCCGAACGCCCGCCCGTACGCCGAGCGGGGAGCCAGCGAGGTGAGCATGCTGTCCCGCGCCGGCGACCGAAGACCTCGGGACAGCCACGCCGCCGCCCGCAGCAGCCCCGCCTGCCACACCGTCGCCGCCGCACCGATCGCCCCGGTGGCCAACGCCGTGCCCAGGTAGCCACCGGACGCGACGCGGCCCCGTTTGGCCGGGTCGTTGGCCATCGGCGCGCCGATCAGCTTCATCACCCCGGTCAGCGCGTCGCTGATCCCCTCGATGATCCCGAGCACCCCGGCCGAGGCGCCGAGCGTCGTGGTCAGGAAGCTCGGCAACACCGCGGTGGTGACCTCGTGCCCGGTATCGGAGAAGAAGCTCGCCGCCCCCACCCCACCCACACCCGGCGTCAGCCACCGCTCCCGCTCTTCGTCGTCGTCCTCGGTCGTGCTAGCGGTCATGTCCTAAACATAACCACGGTTAGTTAGGCGGAGCAACGAGCGGGCATGGCAGGCTGGTGGTCATGACCGAACCTGCCATGCAGGCACCGGCCGACGCCCGCTGGTTGCTCCTCGTCTACCGGGTACCGCGCGAGCCCACCCGGCTCCGCGCCACCGTCTGGCGGCGGTTGAAGGCGCTCGGCGCGGTCTACCTGCAGAACTCGGCCGCCGTGCTGCCCGAGTCGCCCCCGCACGAACGGTCCCTGCGCGCGCTGCGCCGGGAGATCGCCGACATGGGCGGCACCGCCCAGCTGATGCGCTGCGACGTCCTGGCCGGCGCGGCCGACGTGACGGCGACCTACAACGCCGCCCGCGACGAGGAGTACGAGGAGATCCTCGACAAGTGCCGCGACTTCCTCGCCGAGATCGACAAGGAAACCGCCGCCGAGCACTTCACCTACCCCGAGCTCGAGGAGAACGACGAGGACCTCACCAAGCTCCGCGGCTGGTTCGACAAGGTCAGTGCCCGCGACGTCCTCGCCGCCACCGGACGGCGAGCGGCCGAGACAGCGCTGGGCGAGTGCGCCACCGCACTCGACACCTTCGCCGATCGCGTCTACCAAGCCGAGGATCGCGAGTGAGCCCGCGAGTGAACCTCCACACAGATCTCAGCGGACGAAACTCCAGGTCAGCTATCCTGAATCGATCGCGGTGGTGGGGCTCGCCGCTCCGGGGGCACTCGGAACAACCGCGGCACTCGCCGCCAACAGTCCCTACTTGACCATGCTGGCGTGTTCAAGTAGGAGCGAGTGATGAGCAACGAGGTCGACCTGGCGGAACCCACGAAACCCATTGATCCGGACGTCGACCTCCGGATCCCGTCCCAGCGACGCGAACTCGTCCGCTCCCACGGCGCCGTGCTCGCGGTCATCGCGCTCGGCGGTGGGCTCGGCGCGCTCGCCCGCTACGGCCTCGCCGAGCTGCTCCCCACTCCACCCGGACAATTCCCGTGGGCCACCTTCACCGCCAACGTCGCCGGCTGCTTCCTGATCGGCGTCCTGATGGTGCTGATCACCGAGGTCTGGTCCGCGCACCGGCTCGTCCGCCCGTTCCTCGGGGTCGGGTTCCTCGGCGGCTTCACCACCTTCTCCACCTACGCCGCCGAGACCCGCGCGCTGCTGAGCCCCGGCACCGTCCTCACCGCCTTCGGCTACCTCGCAGGCACTCTCGTCTGCGCCCTGCTTGCCGTCGCCGCCGGAGTCTGGCTCACCCGAACGGCCACCGGCTCCGTCCACGCCGAGGAAAGGACGCGTTGAGATGCGACTGACCGGTTATGCGATGCGGCTGTCGATCTTCGTCGGCGAGGACGACACCTGGCACCACAAGCCCCTGCACCACGAGATCGTCACCCGCGCCCGCGCGGCGGGGCTCGCCGGCGCCACCGTGCTGCGCGGCTGCGAGGGCTACGGCACCTCCTCGACGATCCACACCACCCGGCTGCTCAGCATGACCGAGGACCTGCCCATCATGGTGATCATCATCGACACCGAGGACCGCGTCCGCGCGTTCCTGCCCGAGCTCGACGAGCTCGTCGGCGAGGGCACCGTCCTGCTCGACGAGGTCGAGGTCCTGCGCTACCAAGGAAAACCGTCATGACCGCGGTGCTCGTGTTCGTCGGCGCGATGGTCGGCGCCCCGCTGCGCTACCTCACCGACCGCGCCGTGCAGAACCGCCACGACAGCCTCTTCCCCTGGGGCACCTTCAGCGTCAACCTCGCCGGCTGCCTGATCCTCGGCGGCCTCGCCGGCGCCGGCCTCGCCTTGCCCACCCCGCTGTTCGCCCTACTCGGCACCGGCTTCTGCGGCGCGCTGACCACCTACAGCACCTTCAGCTACGAGACCCTGCGCCTCGTCGAGCAGAAGACCTACTTCTACGCCACCATGAACATCGTCGCCAGCGTCATCGCCGGCCTCGGCGCCGCACTCCTCGGCTACACCACCATCCACGCCCTCCTCAGCTGAACCAGGACACCGGGGCCTGCGGGGTCAGTCCTCGGTTCGTGCCGCGCGGGGTGGTCCGATGAGGCGTTGGAGGAGGTCGGGGTTGCCGGGCCAGGCTTCGAGCAGGACTTCGCGGGGGACGGTGCGGGCGGCGTAGCGCAGCACGAGGGCGACCACGACGATGTCGTCGAGCGGCCCGATCACCGGAAGGAACTCGGGGATCAGGTCGATCGGCGACAACACCCACACGGCCGCGGCCGCGACGGCGATCTTGGCCCGGCGGGGCACCCTGGGGTCGCGGCGGAGCCGGCGGGCGGTGGTGACGCAGTCCGGGAGGAAGCGGGCCAGGTCCCGGGCGACGCCGGGGGGAAGGCGCCGCGCGAGCGCGATCAGCACCAACCACGAGGCGATGACGACGCCGGCGGCGATGAGCAGGGCTTGCAGCCAGCCGGGCATCAGCCGCCCTCCTCGCCGGCGAGGCCGTGTGCGGCGCGGAACACGCGCTCGGTGTAGTCCTCCAGTCGGGCCACGCAGGCGGTGAGGAGCTGGTCGGCCTCGCCGGCGGCGGGCGCGCCGAACACGTCGCGGACCTTGAGGTCGCGGTGCCAGCGGCGCAGCCGTTCCAGGCTCTGCTCCTCTTCCTCGAGCTCGGCGACGGTGAGCTTGCCTTTGTTGATCTCCTTGTCGATCTCGGCGTCGAACTTGCCGCAGTCCGCGATGAACTCGCTCCACTCCTCCTGGCGCGCCTCGGTGAACAGCGCCGTCAACCGGGCGCCGTCGCGCTCGCCGCGGCCGGCGGCGTTCAGCGTGACGAGCTCGCCCGCGCCCCGCTCGACCAGCTCCACCACCCGCGCGAGCCCGTCGGCGAACACCGGCACGTCCGGCACCGCCCAGGTGCCCTGCCCCAGCGCGAGCGCCCCGATCCTGCGCAACTCGCGCCACACGGCCACCCGGTGCCGGGACGGTTCCGCGGGAACCCGAACCACCAGCACGATCCAACGAACCCGCGTCGTATCCACTGCCACGGACACGATTGTATCAAGTGTTACGTCGCATCCGCTGCGTCACCACGATGCCGCCCACCCTGGATCTCAGGATGCTCGGCGGACCACGCGAGAGCGTTGCCGCGGCTGGTGAAGAAAGTTGCGGTAGCCGCAGCAGGGTTGGGCGGCGGTTGTGGTGCGGCAGTCTGTTCGGGAGCCGAGGAACACCACGGCTTCGCCCGGCTGCCAGCTGGCGGTCGCGCCGTGGTTGGTGACGGTGACCGTGATCGACTTGCCGGAGCGGGTCCACGAGAGGACGGGACGATGAAGAGACGCTGGCGGGCGGCGAACCGGCGGCATACAGGCCCTGGGTCCGACCGTCAGACATCATTCCCTCTCCAGCCCCCGACCCGACTCGAGGACCTGTCAACTGCGACATCGCTACGGTCGCGAGGCGTGCCGAGCGTTCGCGCCAGGGTTTGTGACGGTCGTTTCCCTGTGCGACAGGGCATCGGCATGAGCGCGGGCCGGCGGCGAGGAGTCTTTCCACGTGGAATCTCGCAATGACGATCGTGCTGATCGATGGCTTCCTGGCCGTCGCGCTCGCCCTCGGGCTCGCGGGCCGCCACCAGCGGCGGTTGACCGCACCGCAGCGCGTGCCGTCGTCCGAACGCCGTCAGGCGGGTGCGGTGGCGTTGCTCTGCTTGAGTGCGTTGAGCGATCGCCAGAAACCGTCGAACAGGTCGCGGAGCACGACGAGCCAGGTGAGCGCGCTGGCCAGGGCTTTGCCGAGGGCCTTCATCATGCTGGCCACGATCCGCACGACCTGGGCGATCTTGGAGGTGGCCTGGGCGATGACCGCCGGTGCCGCGACGCCGAGGGTGCAGGCGAGCTCGATGGCCCAGCTGACCAGAGCACCGGCCAGAGTGGACAGGAGGTCGCGCACCGCGACCCGGATCCCGCCGACGACCTCGGCCATGGCCATGGTGATTCCGGCGATGCCGTGCGCCCCGCCGGCCGCGCCCTTGGCGATGCCGGCCACCGCGGCGGCCTTGTCGCGGTAGGCGTCGGCCGCGTCACCGGTCCACGCCAGCACCTCGGTGAGCGACTGCTCGAACTCGCCGCCGACCGCAAGCATCTCCTTCTCGATGTTGGTCCAGGTCGCCGCGTAGGACTTCACCATGTCCGGGTTCCCGGTCAGCGCGTGCAGCGCGGCCCTGGCGGGTTCGACGTGTTCGAGCATCCAGGAGAACAGCTGCCCGGCGACGTAGGCGATCGGGTCGATCGCGGCAGAGACGACGTCCAGGGTGGCCGCGGCCACCCCGGAGATGATCAGCCCGAGGTCGTTCTGGTCGACGCCCTGCGCGATGGTCCAGCCGGCCTCGAACGCCGTGATACCAGTCATGAAGCCGGTGTTGCCGGAATCGGGGTCCGGAACCCCCATGTTCTCCAGCGGGTTGAGATCCTGCAAGTAGTTGTTCCGCAGGTCCGAGCCCTGGTCGACCAGCGGGTTGTCGCTCGAGTTGTCCACGTCGACCATCAGTTGCCCCCTCGTACCATCGGAATCTCCGCTATGCGCTCGAGCATCTCGAGGAGCGCCTCGATCGCCGCGCGGACCTGGTCCTCGACCTGCTGGTAGTGCTCGGCACTGTCCCGCAGGTCGGTCACGGTCTCGTGCATGAAGGTCGCCGTCTCGGTGAGCGTGTCCACCCCACGCTGCTGCGGGTCCTTGAGCATCTCACCGAACGGCCGGCAGAACAGCCCGTACGCGTCGTCGAGGCCGGTGACGTGCGCGCCCGCGTCGACCGCCGTGTCCGCGCGGCCCGCGAAACCGTCCACTGTCCCGGCGTGCGAGTTCACCTCGTCGGGGTTGACGGCGAAGCCCTCACCCATGATCGCCCTTCCTCTCAGCGTAGTGGGGACTCGTCGTCCCAGTCGTCGTCATGGTCTGCTGTGGAGCGACGCGTGGGGCGCGCGCTCGGCGGCGGCGCGGGCTCGTCCTCGACTGCGCCGAGCCGTTCCCCGTGATCGACCTCGTGCCCGGCCGAGTCGTCGGGCAGGTCGGGGAACCGCTGCTGGTACTGCGCAACAAGGTTGCGGGCCGGCTCGTCGTCGGCGGGAACGGTTGTCTCGATGAGGTCCTCGACCCGCGCACGCAACTTCGCCTGGGCACGCCGCATGCACGCCATCACTTCGGACGACAGTTGGCTCGGTGCCAGATCCCTGATGCGCTCGGACAGCTCGAGCTGGGTCAGCACCCCGTTCGAGTCGACCGTTACCCGGATCGCGCCGTCCTGAGTGGAGTCGGTGGCGCTGGTCTCGTCCAGCCGCTGCTGAAGTTCGTTGTAGCGCTGGGCTCGCTGCTCGAGCCCGGCTGCCCACTTGTCCAGCTCCTCGGCGGCCTTCGTCGGATCTGAGCTGATCACGACACTTCCCCCTCGTTGTTCCGGTTTCTGACGTCAACGGTGTCTTGTTCGTTCCGGCTGTCCCCACGCCTGTCGGCGGCGGTCGATCAGCTCGGCGAGTGCGATCGCGTCGTGTACCGGCACCATCCTCGGGCCACTGGCGGAGCCGAGTAGCAGCGCGGGACCTGGTTGGGCATACAGCACGGTGCCGTTCGGCAGTGTGAGCCACGGCCGCAGCTCCGGCTCGCCGGCGAGCACGATCGGCGTGATCTGACGTAGGTCGGCGAACCCGATCGCGGTGTCCACCCGCGGGCCCGTGCTGCGTCCTCGGTGCAGCCGGGCCGTCAGTCCGAGATGGTCGGCGCCGATCTCGAGGTGGGCGGAGATCAGCGCCGGTGCGGTGATCGCGAACCGGACCGCGACGGTGAGCCGGAACGCGGTGGCGCCAAGTTCCGGGATGATTGGTGCGAGCAGCGTCTGGTGCGCCCGGCGGGCCGCCATGCCGCACACCGCGCCGCAGACCCACGTCAGCACGAACAGCCCACCGGCGACGACCCGCGCCGCGCCGGAGGTGGCATTGATGGCGACGCCCAGGCAGGGGATCACGCCGACCAGCAGTTGTGTTCCCGACACGACGAAGGTCACCCGCAGCCATGCCGCCGGCTCCAGGATGCCGTCCCGGCCGATCCACCACAGGAAGACCACGGCCGGCGCCAGCGCGCCGAGCAACAGGATCGTTGCCCACGAAAGGAACCCGTCGGGCCCGCCGGCCGTGAGACCGAGCATGGCCGCGCACAGGACGACGACCAGACAGGGCATCGTCACCGACAGCAGGAGGTGCCGGCGCGCGTTCTGCCAGCGCGGCCGAAGCACCGCCTCAGCTCGCGGGTCGAGAACCGCTGGTGTCCCGATGGGTAGCAGAGGCATGGATCACCGCCGCGTTTCCTCGGCCGGCGGCGGGTCCGGAAGGCCGACGGGAAGGTTGTCCGGTGGCTCGATCCGCAGTGCTTTGGCGATGGGCACGTCGGTGGAGGAGTGCAGCACGATGGACAGGGCGATGGTGATCGCGACCAGGTCGAAGACGTGGTCGCCGGACGGGATCCCGGCTTGCGCGGCGAGCAGGC
>NZ_WHTD01000063.1 GCF_009379765.1 Actinophytocola sp.
AAACGGTGGCTACCACCCGCCCGTCCCCGGCATCCCTTTCCTGTCGTGCGCTTCGACGCCAGAACCCGAGGCAGGAGCCCAGTGCGGTAATCCCGCACGCTGGGATCTGTGCGGGGGGCCGCCCGCAAGGGCGGTCCCTATCGCGATCAACGTCAGTAGATCCCAAATGCGGTTGTCATTCTCATGCGATCCACGACCGAGCCGCAGCCGAGCCGCAGCCGATTGACTTTGGCAGAATGGTCTGATCTTATAACCAAAGAGGCGGAGGCGCGCGCTCGAGACCGATTCGGGGGCCGCTCCGTGGGTCAGCAGTTAACTTCGCAGCGAGGAGTTTGTATGTGCGGCGTGGACCATGAGGGGCATCCAGTTGGCGGTTCAGGATTTGGCTGTTCGAGTGGCGAACCGACCGAGCTGACGGCCGACTCGGTGGCGGATTTCCTCGCGGGTGAGGAGGAGATCCGTCGAACCGCGGCCGGATTCATCGGTTACGGGCAGACACGCCCTGGTGATCGTGTGCTCATCGGCATCGACAATCAGTACGAGTACGAGGCCGTGACTCCGATCGCGGATGCTCTGCGCCGTCGGGGCGCCAGCGTCGATGTCGTGGTGGTCGACATCGGCCCTGACCGAGAGTTCAACGAGCTGGACGAGCTCGGAGTGCTGATCCGACGCGAGGATCGACGGCTCAACCCACGCCGCTGGGATGCTGTCCCCAGGGTGCAAGAGCTGGCCGCGCACGGCAAGTACGACCTGCTCGTCCACAAGAAGGGCGGCGGGATTCCCAACACCCCCTTCCGCTACGAGGCGATCCCGTGGCTCTCGCTGGAACACCTGGTCAACGAGGCGACCACCTACCCCCGCGAGCTGCACACGCTGATCAACGAGGTGGCCTGGGAGCCCTTCCACTCCACGGGGCTTGGTGGCACCGTGCACCTGACCGATCCCGAAGGCACCGACCTCACCTACACGCTCAACGAGGACTACTTCGACGGCACTCGGCGCAGCTACGGGAGCGAGCCGTTCTGGGGCCACCTGCTGGCTCACGGTCCGACGCCGATCCTTCCCGACGAGGACGCCCGTGGTGTCGTCGCCGGAACTCTGAGCCACTTCTCAAAGGCCTACCCCAAGATCGAGCTGACGGTGGAGAAGGGCCGGATCGTCTCGGTTGGCGGCGGCGGCGAGTACGGCAGGGCATGGACCGACTTGCTCGAGGAATCCAACTCGATCAAGTACCCGTGCTTCCCAGAACCCGGGCTCTTCTACCTGTGGGAAGTTGCCATCGGTACGCACCCGCTCATCCAGCGCCCATCCAGCATCAAACACCTGTCCAGTGGCGGGTTCGAGTACGAACGCCGTCGCAGCGGCGTCGTGCACATGGGATTCGGCACGCGCTGGGGCGGCGAGGAGGAGGACTGGGCCGCAAAGCAGGGTCTGGTGTACGGGCACCTGCACGTCCACCTGAACTTCGCCACGCTCACCATCACCACACGCTCCGGCGAAGAGATCACGGTCATCAAGGACGGTCGTCTCACTGCTCTGGATGCGCCACAGGTCCGGGAGACCGCGGCTCGCTACGGCGACCCCGACTCGCTGTTGAAGGAACTCTGGATCCCTCAGGTTCCTGGCATCACAGCACCCGGCAACTACAACGACTACGCGGCGAACCCCGCGAAGTACGTCTACGCCTAGCCCCCACGTCAGATCAGGAACTCCGGGAGTACAGACAATGGCTTCATCGAGGTTCAAGTCGGCGGCCGCGACCATCGTGGCACTCACCACAGCGCTTGCGCTGAGCTCGTGTGGCTCGGACGACTCGTCCGGCGGAGGCGACGGACTCTTCACAGGCAAGACGATCACGTTCGTCTCGCCGTTCCCGCCAGGCGGACAGGCAGACATCCGAGCTCGTCTGGCGGCAGAGAACTTCGCCAAGTTCGCCCCGGGCAAACCACGGGTCGTGGTGCGCAACCAAGACGGTGGCGGCGGCGCAGTCGCCATGAAGGACGTCCTGCAGAACAAGGACCCTGACGGCACCACGATCGTTGTGCCGACGGTCGGCGTACTGCTGCGCTGGCTGCTGAAGGAAGCGGGCCACGACTACCCGTTGAATCAGGCGAAGCTGGTGGGAAGCATGCCCGGCTCGAACTTGTTCGTGGTGAGAAGCGACAAGGCGACGACGGTCGACGAACTGCTCGAGTCGTCAGGAAAGTGGGTGGTGGGTGACAACGCGCCGAACTCGGCCCCCGGTCTGGGCAACGAGCTCGCCGCCAAGCTCCTCGGCATCGATATCGACCACGTCTTCGGGTTCGAGGGCGAAGGTCCCCTAGCGCTGGCAGTGGAGCGCGGCGAGGTGGACATCGTCGCAGTCGGCGATGCCGCTTGGCGGCAGACCTACAAGCCGCTCAACAAGGTCACGCCGATCTTCCAATGGGGGATCCTCGATGCCGACGGGGTCACCACTCCCAGCGAATTGCTGGCCGACACCAACACCAAGACTCTCGAGGAGGTCCTGGTCGACCTGAAGGGTGAGGCCCCAACGGGGCCGACCTGGGAGGCGTTCCAGGCGATCATCGGCCTGCAAGCCTTGGACACTCCGCTACTCATACATCCAGACACCCCCGACGAGACGCTGGAAGCCCTGCAGTCGGCGTGGGCAGCCATGGTCGCCGACGACAGCTGGGCAGAGCTGAGCCAGGAGCGCCTCGGCGCGATCCAGCCGACGATCCCCGGCGATGAAGCAGCGGCCGTGATGGACCGTGCGCTGAAGCCGTCGGAACCAGCTCGCAACGAGCTCCTCGAGGTCAGCGGGGGCTAGTCCGCGACTGCTCGGGCGGACGAACTCCCGCACTCCGCTGCTCCGCGGCTCGATGAACGAGCCGGGGGTAGCGCCGCCTCAGGGGCCATGCGGCACGGCCAGCCCCGTCGGGCTCCAGACAATGGCCCCACCCGAGAAAGCCATCGATGTTCGATACAGCGTTCCGGACACCGTATCGACCGTTCTTCATCTCTACCTTCCTGACGGCCATCGGGTCGTGGATGCACAACGTTGCCGCCGCGATCACCGTCTACCAACTCACCGGATCGGCCTTTGTGACCGGCATGGTGAGCGCCGCACAGTTCGGGATGATCCTGTTGCTGGCACCTGTTGCCGGCCGCGTGGCGGACAGCGTCGACAAGCGCCTGATCATTGTCGTGTGGCAAGCTGTCACAGCTGTCGCCGCAGGACTGCTCGCCGTGCTCGTCGCCCTGGATCTGCAGTCGCCCCTGGCCATCATCTTGATCGCACTCGCGATGGGATGCACCGACGGAATCGCCAAGCCGGCAAGTCAGGCGATCCTCCCCGAGCTGGTCGGGCCACGGCGAGTCGACGAGGCCATCGCTCTAAATTCCGTCTGCTACAACGTGGGTCGAGCGCTCGGCCCGGGCCTGGGCGGTGCGCTGGTCGTGGCTGCCGCATCATGGTTGCCGTTCGCGCTCAATGCGGCATTGTCGGCTGTGGCCTTCTGGCTCGTCGTCCGTGCACACGGACCCGAGTGGGAGTCGCGTTCGGGGTCGGTGTCAGCAGGTGGCATGGCGTTGCTGAGAACCAGAGGTATCCGCGTCGTCCTGCTCTCCGGCGTCGCCGTCGCGCTCGCGGCAGACCCCGCTCTCACCTTGGCGCCGCAGATGGCCGCCGAGGCTGATCAGTCATCCGGCTTTGCGGGCATTATCGGATCGAGCTTCGGCATCGGCTCCTTGCTGGCATTCGCGGGAATGTCCAAGGTGCGCAAGTCCCTCGGTCTCACATCCATGGGCAGCATCGGGCTGGCGTTGATCGGGATCGGGGTGGCGACAGCCGGGCTGACGGCAGGAGACCATGTCCTGGTCCTGGCGTCGATAGGGCTGGGCGGCGCCGGATTCATGACCGCCGCGGTAGCCCTCGCCTCTCTCGCACAGCAACGAGCCAACCCCTCCGAGTTGGGCAGAGTGATGGCTGCCTGGGGCGCGGCCTTCTTGGGGATGCGACCGATCGCCTCACTGCTCAACGGAGCCATCGCCGACGCGGCTGGGCTCGTCGTCGCGTGTGTCGTGGCAGCTGTGCCCGCGTTGGTGATGTCGACCCGACTGGGCCGGCCCTCAGGTAGTTGAGTTGAGGTTCACGGCGTGCCGGCGGCAACAGTCGCGTCTTGAGCGCCAGGCAGGTCAGTCGGGTCATCGGCTGCCGGATTAGCCCGTTCTCCAGAGGCGACCCGGCGGAACGAACAGGATGCCGTCCATCACCACCGAAATCAGCAGGTAGACGAACCCCGCGGTCAGCACCGCCGCAACTGCGGCTCGTAGCAGCCCGGAACCGTGCACGCGAAGCAGGAAGTACAGGGTGTACGCGCCAAGCGCCAGAGGCAGGCCGACCGCCCAGAATGCCGCGAGCAGCACGAACAACGACAACAGCATCGTCAGAGCGTTGGCACCTTCCGCGGGCTCCTCGACTTCGACCTCCACCGTACCGAGGGACGGGTGCTCCCCGGCGATGCTGTCGTGGAGCGCATGAGAAACCTCGGCTTCGACCTCGTGCGACGTGGCGAGCCCGACGCTGCCGGGCACACCTTCTGACGCGGTGGCGGCCGGCAGTCCCGCCTGGTCAACTGATGAACGACGGAGGCGAGCCGCCTCCCGGCCGACCTGGATGAGGGCCATCGTCGCACCCACCGCGCTCACGAAGAGCGGGAAGCCTCCGGCGTTCCGCGGCCAGCTGAAGGCGACCAGGCCGGTGACGACGAAGAGCCCGAGGAGGCACCCTCCGAACGCGACGCTCGCCCAGCTCGCTTTCGTCGAGCCAAGGCTGCCGTCCTCCGACGTGGGTGTTTCCGAACGCGACAGGCTGCGATAGGTCAGCCACACGGTCAGCGCTGTGACCGCGAGCAAGATCAAGACGATCGGTCGGGTCAGCGCATCCCAGCCGAAGAGTCGGACGTTGAGCCAGAAGGAGTTCTCTTCCTGGCGGCCGAGGATGAAGCCGAGCACCATCGGAATGATCGGCCAACCCGCCCTTTGCATCAGGACGGCGAGAAGGCCGAACAGCACCGCCACTACCACGTCGGCGAACTGGCCCGTTTCCGCAGCCGCGCCGATGAAGATGAAGGCGACGATGAACGGGACCAGAAGGGTTCCGGGAATGTAGGCGACCTTGGTGATGTAGCGAATCATCAGCAACGAGACCACGCCGCCGAGTATGTTGCCGATCACCAGCACCCAGATCATGAAGAGCGTCACGTCGAGGTTTGTGCCGACCATGTCGGGCCCGGGGCGCAGACCGAGCATGACGAAGGCACCCAGCAGGACCGCCATCGCCGCGCCTCCTGGCACTCCGAAGGCGATCGTCGGAATCAGGCTTCCGCCCTCGCGAGAGTTGTTGCTAGCGGCCGGGCCGAGGATTCCCTCGACTGCACCGCGGCCGAACTTTTCCTTCTCCTTCGAAGTCTGCATGGCATGGCCGTAGGCAGCCCACGCCGCGACGTCACCTCCCAGCCCTGGCACGGTGCCGATGAAGGCGCCGAGGACACTGCACCGCAGCACGGTCCATTTGTGCTTGACCGTGTCGCGCAGCCCTGCCCACACTGAGTCACCGCTTTCGCCGGAGACGGTCGAAGAGACTCTGCTTATGCTCTTGCGGCTGCGCGCCAAGCTCAGCACTTCGGGGATGCCGAAGACTCCGATGGCGAGTGGAACGATGGCCAGCCCGTCGAGCAGGTAGTCCTGGCCCAGAGTGAATCGTGGCAGCCCCGCTTGCGCCTCGGTCCCAACGGTCGACAGCAGCAGTCCGAAGAAGCCCGCCGTGACGCCTTTGAGGATCGCGCGTCCGCTGAGGCCACCCACCATGGTGAGACCGAGCAGGATCAGGACGAAGATCTCTGGAGAGGAGAACTTCAGGACCAGAGGCCGCAAGATGGGGAGGGAGGCACCGAGCACGGCGGCACCGACGATGGCGCCGACGACGGAGGCGAAGATGGCACCGCCCAACGCTCGTTTGGGCTGCCCCGCCTTGGTCATCTCGAACCCGTCGAGGACCAAAGGCGCTGAAGTCGGCTGACCCGGAACACCTATCAGCACCGCGGTGAGATCCCCGGTGATGGCGGTGATGCCATAGACGCCGAGAAGTAGCGCGAACGCCTGATAGACGTCCAGGTCGGTGACGAAAGGCAGAAGGAGGGCCATGGTCGTGATGACGCCCAGCCCGGGAAGGAACCCGACGAGGGCACCCAAGGCCATGGCGATCAGCAAGATGATGATCGTCTTCGGGTCCGCGAGTGGGGCAAGACTGTCCCAGAAGACCGTCATGAATCAGACTTCGCGTTCGTCACCGTCACTACTACGCCCAAGACGCGGCGTCCTCGATGCCTGGTGACGACTTCGATGCGTCATCGGAACCTCCCTGCAGCCACTGCCCGACGTGAGTGATCCAACGTAGCATAGATTGGTCAGTCCATACGAGAGTTAGTCCAATCCTGGACCGTCAATCAACTCCTGGAGGAACCGTGCAGGTCGACATGACCATCGCGAAGATCAACGGCATCGACACCGCATACCACACTCAGGGCAACGGGCTCCCCCTGCTGCTCATCCACGGCACCGGTGTCCCAGCCTCGACCTGGCCGGCGCGGTGGATCGAACGACTGGCGCAACGGCGCACCGTGGTCACCTACGACTACCGGGGCACCGGTAGTACGCCGTCCACCCCCGAGCCCTTCACCACGCGGGATCTGGCAGCGGATGTCATCGGGATCCTCGACCACCTGGGTTTCACGACCGCGGACGTGCTCGGCCACTCGATGGGTGGCCGGGTCGCCCAGTGGGTTGCCCTGGACCGTCCTGAACTGGTCCGCAAGCTCGTGTTGGACTCCACTGGACCCGGAGAGTTCGGCGGCGAGTTCACCGTCACCCGCGGAGTGCCTCTCCAAGTCGCAGTGGAGATCGCCGAGATGGGCATCATCGAGCACTTCAAGCACGAGATGCGCGAGGTGGGGTTCTCCAGCGCCGACAAGCAGGGATATGAAGAGTTCACCCAGGCCTTCGAGGCCAACGCGACGTCCGCGGGCGACTACATCAGACTCACCTACGCCCGCCAGCTCCACCAGACCACCGAGCTGTTGGAGAACATAAAGCAGCCGACCCTGGTCTTGGTCGGCGAGCTGGAGACGACCAACGGTGGCACCGGCTCACATGTCGACCAGGCCCGCCACCTGGCGTCAGCCATCCCGAATGCGGAGTCCAAGCTGCTGCCGGGGTTGGCACACTTCCACTTCTGGGAGGCTCCCGACGAAACGGCCGACCTGATCTTGGACTGGCTTGGCGATGAGTGACGATGGCCGCGCGCTGACGAGCCGCCTCTACACCGCCAGCGTCTCAGCTCGGGGAGGCCGGAACGGCACGGTCACGTCCGAGGACGGGCAGCTCTCGTTGACGCTGGCGAAACCCGGTTCGCGGCAGGGCACCAACCCGGAGCAACTGTTGGCAGCCGGCTGGTCGGCATGTTTCCAAAGCACCCTGGTGGCCGTGGCTCGTCGAGAGGAGCTTCCCCTCGCCGATTCCATGGTCACCGTGGCGGTTGCGCTCGGCCGCACGGCCGACGACAAGTGGGGCCTCTCGGCCGAGATCTCGGTGCAGGCGACCGGAGTCGACGACACCCAGCTCGGCCACCTGATCGAGACCGCACATCAGGACTGCCCGTTCTCGCGGATGGCGACCAACGGGGTAGACGTGCGAATCACGGCTACCAACACCTCAGGAGCGACCACATGACGTCTGTGCGCCGTCGGTATGCCGACCTCCGTCACGGCCAGATGCACTACCGCGAGGTGCTGCCAAGCGGTGAGCAGAGCGGAACCGTGTTGATGTTGCACCAAGTGTCCAGTTCCTCGGCCATGTACGAGGCGGTGATGCCTCTGCTCGCCGCCAGGGGACTGCGCTGCATCGCCCCCGACACGCCCGGCTTCGGGGCGACGGATCCGTTGCCGGCCGACGCCGGCATCCATGACTTCGGCGACACGTTCGTCGAGTTCATCGAGGCCCTTGGGCTCGATGATTTCGCCTTGGTCGGTCACCACAACGGAGCCCGTCAGTCGGTGATGCTGGCAGCAAGACACGTCCCAGGGCTCTGGGCGGTCGCCCTGGTGAACCTGCCCTATCACCCGGACAAGACGTTGCGAGGTGAGCGCTTCGTGGAGAAGCGCATCGTCGACCCCGCACCCGATGCCGATGCCACCCATGTGCTGCACGAGTGGCATCGCCTCGGTGACCTGGCCCGCGAGGCACTGCCACCCGGGGTGGCCGGCATGGATCCTGCGCATCACACTCGAGAACTGATCGACACCCTCCGTGCGGAGAACTACGCCGCCATGTATCGAATCTCGTTTTCTCACGACATCGAGGAGAGTCTCGGCGCGATCGAGGTGCCGACGCTCTTCGTCGCTTGTGACGGGGACTGGCTCGGGAGGAACCAAGCTTCAGCTGCTGTCCTCGTCCCTCGAGGCGAGCACGTCGATCTCGCCGGTGGAGTCTTCGTCTTCGACCAGCGCCCGCAGGCAGTGGCCGACGTCATCGCCACGTATCTGGAGACGACCTCGGCGACCTCGGCCCAGCAGGCTGCTGACGCGTGGCCATGGGGAAGGGTCGATGGGGACTCGTCAACTGATCAGCTGCCGGCAGGAGGCTTCTGGTGAGGGTCCTGACAGCGACCACCGTGGGACCGATCCGGTTGCGCAACCGAATCGCCACGACGGCGCACACGACCCTGTTCGCCGACGCCGATGGTTACCCGTCCGCACGGTTGATCGAGTACCAAGCCGCTCGGGCACGGGGGGGCGTCGGGCTCATCATCAGCAGCGGAGTCAGAGTGCGCCCAGCCTCGGACATCCCCAACCGCCTGTCTGCCTCACGCGACGAATGCATCCCGAGGTTCGCCGAGCTGGCCGAACGCATCAGGAGCGAGGGCGCGCGCTTCTTCGTGCAGTTGTCGGAGACCGGACGCGTGCACGGGACCTTACGCAATCCGCCGGTGTCTCCGTCTCCGATACCCTGGCGGCCCTTCGCCCCCATGCCGCATCAGCTCAGCACCGGCGAGGCAGCAACGATCGTCGCGGAGTTCGGTGCCGCTGCGCGCCGGATCGCGGCCGCAGGCGCGGATGGGATCGAACTGCAGCTCGGCCATGGCACTCTCCTGCAACAGTTCCTCTCTCCCGCAAGCAACCACCGACGAGATCGTTACGGCGGATCCTCACAGGCCCGGCTGCAGTTCCCGCGCGAGGTCTTGCAGGCGGTCCGCAGCAGTGTTCCCACCGGTACGGCGCTGAGCCTGCGAATCTCGGCAGACGAGTTCGTGGACGACGGGTTGCACGTCGAGGACATGCTCGAGATCGTCGCTGACCTTGTGGAGGGGGCCCCGGTCGATCTGCTCAATGTCAGCCATTCGGCTTACACCGACTCGTCGGACTCGCTGACCACGCAGGTGGCCGACATGTCGTACCCGGCTGTTCCGTTCAGGCATTTCGGTGCCCGGTTCCGGACTGCCTTCCCCCACATTCCTGTGCTGATCGCCTGCCGTGTGGACACCCTGGAGCTGGCCGAGCAGCTCGTGGAGCAGGGCGCAGCAGACCTCGTCGGGATGACCCGGGCACACATCGCCGACCCCGACATCGTGCGCAAGCACCTCGACGGGAACTCGGGCACGATCCGGCACTGCATCGCGTGCAACCAGGGCTGCTTGGGAAACCTGGAGCGCGGCGTGCCCATCACCTGCACGGTCAATCCCGGGGTCGGCTTCGAAGCAGAGACAGATCGCTACCGTCAGCTGACGGCCCGGCTCCCCTCGGGAACCGATCAAGTCGATAGCGGCGAGTCAGGCCCGACGTCGGACCTGGTGCTCGTGGTCGGCGCCGGACCGGCCGGGCTCGAGGCAGCGATCGAGTGCCGGCTGGCCGGGCTTCGTGTGCTGGTGGTCGAGCGTGAACTGGAAGCGGGTGGCCAGCTCAGGCTCGCCTCCTCGGTCCGTGGTCGCGAGCTTTGGCGGCGCGCCGTCGACGACCAGCTCGACCTCGCGCGTTCGTTAGGAGTCGATATCGACTTCGGCACGTCGTGCTCAGCTACGACGGTCATCCGAACGTCCCCCGCGTCGGTCGTCCTGGCCACGGGCAGCCGAGAGGCAGAGCTCGCGCCGCTGGCTGGCGTCCGCCATCTCGACATCGAGGAAGCAGTCCGGTCCTTGCCCGCACTCCGGGAGCAGCCGGCCGTGCTCGTCGAAGACGAACTGGGCGGATGGCCGGCTGTGGCTTTGGCGTCCGACCTTTGCGCGGCTGGTGTGGACGTCCGGCTGGTGACCAGCAATGACCAGCTGGCGCCGCTGGTCACGCTCTACTCCAAGTTCGGGCTCCTCGATCGCCTGAGGAAGGGCCGCGCGCGGGTGCACCTGATGCGCAAGGTCGAGGCCGGCCCGAACGGTTTGTCCTTGGTAGATGTGGTGTCAGGTGATCGCGAGCCGATTCCCGAGGTTGGCACGGTGATCACCGCGCAAGCTCGGACTGCCGACGACACCCTGGCCCAGGACCTGCGAGACGCGGGGTACGCCGGTGACATCCACCTCGTCGGCGATGCCTTGGCGCCTCGTACGGCGCTGGAGGCGATTGCCGACGGCCGCGCGGTGGCAGGTCTGGTCGTCGCGCGATCCATCTCCGCCCACGGCTCCCCTACCTGAGCAGCGCACGACGTCGCGCCGATGTGGTCAGAAGACCAGCGACTTCACGACGACGGGAACGGAGTTGGAATCGGGCAGGAACGAGCCGATGTCGAGGAAGCCGAACTCGGACACGTTGACTCCGTCCACCGACGCCACGGGCAGGTCGGGGTCGATCTCGCTCAGACGCCTACCCAGTAGCCGCGCCACATCGTCATCGCAGGCCAGGATCACCGATCCCGAGCGGGAGCCACCGACCCCCTCGTAGAGGCCGGCAGCGACCGCATGCAAGCGATCCCAGGTCGCCGAACCCCTCCAGCGCACGGCAAGAGCGACCGGTTCCTCGGGAGCCACCCCTCGGGAGCGGATCAACGCATTGATCTCGGTGGCCAGCAGCTCCGGCTTGATCTGCTCGTCGGAGAGGTCGAAGAGCGGGACCAGCGTCGGCGCGTTGCGAATAGGGAGTACGTCGGCCGAGGAGACGTAGATCGTGCTTCCACTCACCTGGACGGTGTACTGCGAAGCACCGAGCACGGTCGCTCTGATGCCCCCACTCAGCGGAAGGATCGGGAGATCGACCGGACCCAGCTCCTCGCGAAGTGTCGCCGCCATCCCCACTCCGAGATCGCCCAAGTCACGGTGAGCAGCGTCTCGGAACAGTTCGCTGACCCCACCGGAGAGCGTGAGCGCATCGACGTCACGGAGGGATGGGTTGCTTCCTGCCCGCCTGATCGGCAGCTCAGTGGTGGCTTCCCCGTCGACCAGCTGAGTCATCAGCTGGGTTATGAGGAAGGCCGCGATGCGGGCGCGGTCCGACTCCTCGAGGAGCTCTCCGACCCGTAGATCGATGCCGAGCGCCTCGGCCGCCAGGAGCCCGAACCGCTCGGTCCGGGTCACCCGACCCTCGTCGTCGACGGCGACCAGGCGTGCGCCCACGTCAAAGATCGCACTGCCGGTGACGTCGCCCGAGTCGCAGACGACGACCTTGGTCGTGCCTCCGCCGATGTCGATGTTCACGATCTTGATCCCGCGTTCCCTCGACGCGGCGAGGGCGCCTGACCCCTGAGCCGAGAGCATCGCTTCCAGCTCGTCGCCGGCACTGACCGAGACGAACCTGCCTGCCTCTTCGGCGAAAATCGCCGCGATCTGCTGAGCGTTCTCCCGCTCCAGCGCGACGCCGGTCAGGATGAGCGCGCCAGTATCGATGTTCGCCGGCCGGACCCCTGCCCGCTCGAACTCCGCGTGGAAGAAGTCGGCAAGGGCCTCACCGTCGATCTCGTTGTCCGACCGGTACGGGGTCAGCAGCACTGTAGACTCGAACGTTGCCGCACGGTCGATCACTACATACCTGGGACCGACCTTCTTGACCGTCAGCTTCGAAATCGTGAAATGAGTCGTCGCGGAGCCGATGTCCAAGCCCACCGAACTGAGATCGAACTCGTCTTCGGTCTCGATGAGGACTGGCATCAGACTTTGTACACCTCCTGAGGCATGTCGAACGGTATGTCCGTCTTTGCGAGCTCGCGCTGGTACTCCTCACGGATGAAGGGATCCTCCGTGTCGTAGCTGATCGAGCTGCCACCGTCCTGGAGGTCGGCATTCACCCAGACGCGCCGGCGGTTCCTGCCGGAGTACTCCTGGTACTGAAGGTTCGGCACCCCACCCATGAAGACGAGCATCCTGATCCCGTCCTTGTCTGTGGGGAAGTGCTGGTGGAACCAGTTCCCGCCGCCGGGAGCCGCAGCCACCAGACCACCTGCGATGTAGTCCACCCGCTTGACCTGGTCGGCGTGCCCGTCTTTCCACGGTGTCGGCCCACACCCACTGGGCCAGTTGTACGTGTACCCCTGGCCCTTGATGCAGATCAGCACGGCGAACGACGGATGGGTGTGCGCCTTGGAGTAGCGACCAGGCAGGTGATGGCCGATGAACGTCGTGAAGTTGCCGTTTGCCATGTTGGGCTCGATCCGCCGGAAGCCCGGGGAACGCTGATTGTCCAGGGGAAGCTCGCAGTTGGCGATCTCTGGGATCAGGTTGGTCCGCCACATAGCGCGCTGGAGCTCCGCGGTCTTCAGGAGCTTGAAGTCGGGATCGTAGGCGTCGGCCGAACCCGAGTACCTCTCCGTGAACGCGAAGTCGTTCTTGAACACGAAGTCGCGGTTCTCGAAAATGTTCATGATGAAGGGCGACGTGTTTCCGACGATCAGGAGGCAGCGCTTCCGTCCGCCGTTGATCAGCCTGAAGGACGTGTTGATCGGGATCGCGAACAGCGATCCGTCGTGCCACTCGAACCGTTGACAGACATCGCTGCCCGTGGCCCACACCTCGGTGGATCCCTCGCCCTCCACGACGTAGTACTTCTCTTCGTAGATGTGGCGATCGATCGCGAGTGCCTCCCCGGGTGGGATCTCGATGACGTGCATTCCGAGGAGATCGACGGTGCCGTCGGGCACCAGGAAGGCGGCATTGCCACCCAGGCGGTCCCATGGCTTCAGTTCCAACTCCCTGACGTCATGGTATCCGGGCGCCTCGTAGATCGGGATGCCCTGTTCCGCCATGTACTTCTGGTACTCGGTAGGTGGCCGCTCGACGACCATCTTTCCGTTCTCGAGACGACCGGCGACAGCCGAGCCGCTAACTTCCTCGAAGTCGTCATCATGGTGGTGGTGGTGTTTCATCACATTCCCTTCTGTTTCCGCGCGTCGCGCGTCTGCGAACGATCAAGTCCTCGGGCTCCGGCAAGCTGCTAGGCGTACAAGCCCAGCAACCCGCTCGGTAGGTGGAGCTCGAAGACAGTGCTGAATAGATAGCTGAAGCCGAACCCACAGATGGCGGTGACCACCAGGGCAGGGACAATCTTGAGGACCCGCTCCACCATGAAGTAGGCGAAGACGAACACCGTGATCGCAACGGCGAAGCCCAGCACGTAGACGCCGATGAACACTGCGATCAACCACAGGATCATCCTCGAGGTGTACTTCACCTTCAACGGGTCGAGCAGCAGCAGATCTTCGCGCACCGCGCCACGCCGTCTCGGCCGCTGCCGAGTCAACTGCACGATCCGGAGCAGGCACAAGCCGGTCAGTCCGGTGGCCACGATGTCAGGGAACAGGCTTGCCTCTTTGGGCCATTCCCGCGCCATCACCAGCATCGCGATCCCCCAGCATGCCAGCACGGAGCACACGGTGGTCTCAGCCAGCCAGTAGGTCGGACGCGGCTTTGCCGAAGGGTCCTCGGTGTATTCGGCTGCGATGGAGTGGCGACGCTTGAGCCGGGCGTTCCGCACGCGGATCGTGACCACCAAGATGGTCGCGAGCCCGAAGAGAATCAGCACGCCAGGTCGCAGCAGCCAGGAGAATCCCATCAGCGTGTAGCTGATCCAGAGACTGTTCTCGGTCCGGTCGGCCAGCACGAAGCCGAGCAGGAGCGCCGGGCGGGACCAGCCGACCCGGTCCATGAACCATCCGAAAATCCCGAACGCCATCATCACCATGGCATCGGCCATCAGGCCGCGTTCGCCGAGCGCCGCGATGACGAGCATGACGGTGATGAACGGGATGATGACGATCGGCTTCACATGGGCCAGGGACGCCAGGCGCTTGAGCAGCGGATAGGACGCGATGACTCCGAGGATGTTGGCGAGCACCATCGCGAAGATCAGGAACAGGGTGATGTCGGCATTGGCCTCGAGCATGTCGGGTCCGGGGTTGAGTCCGAGGACCAGCAGGATTCCCAGCAGGACCGCTGAGATCGATCCACCAGGAATTCCGAAGGCAAGGAGCGGGATCATCTGACCGCCGTCCTTGGCGTTGTTGGCCGCACCCGGCCCGATGACGCCGTCGATCGCGCCCTTGCCGAACATCTCAGGGTGCTTGGAGGACTGCTGGGCGTGGGCATACGCCATCCACTGGGATACGCCACCGCCCAGGCCGGGGATGAGCCCGACGAAGATCGCGATCAGGGAGCAACGAACGATCAGGCCCCATCGCTTGAGCGCCTCTATCGATCCGTCCAGCACTCCGCCGAAGCGGCCCGTCGCCGCTGGGCGACCAATGATGCGTTGCACCGCCAGGTCGATCAGTTCGGGGATCGCGAAGAGACCGACCGTAGCCGGCACCAGAGGAATCCCGTCGAAGATGCTCAGCTCACCGAAGGTGAAGCGCAGGATCCCGGTCTTGCCGTCCATGCCGATCATGGCGATCGCAAAGCCAAGCGCAGCAACGAGCGCTCCCTTGGCTACGGAGTTCCCGCTGATCACACCGATGAGGCACGCACCGACCACCGTCAGCGCGAAGATCTCCGGGGATCCGAACGTCAGGATGAATGTACCGAGCACCGGGAGGAATGCGGCGATCGACAGTGCGCCGATGATGGCACCCAGGAACGATGCCACGGTGTCAGCGCCCAGCGCCCGACCGGCTTGCCCCGACTTCGTCAGCGGCAGTCCGTCCACGATGAGAGCCGCGCTCGTCCCGTCTCCGGGTATTCCGAACAGGATCGACGTGTAGTCCGAGGCCAGCGAGCCAACCGCGATCGTCGACATCAGGAACGCCAGCGCCTGGTAGGTGTCGAGCTGGACGACGAAGGGGAGCGCAAGCGCGATGCCGACTGTCGATCCCAGCGCCGGCAGAAGCCCGATGATCGCCCCGTACACACCCCCGATGAGGAGCCACATCAGGACGCTCACTGAGAAGAGCTCAGCGAGGGCGAGGCCCGACGAACCTAGATCCACCAACTTCTCCTCATCCGACCTGCCGATACTGTCGGCCGGTGGCTCGTGCTGTCAGGCTGTGCTGACCGCGACGTTGTGCTCGTCGTACTCGCCTTCTCGGTCGACGGGGTCTTCCGGGCGGCACTCGGCGAGCTAAGGACTCGGGCTTGCGCAAGACCTCGGTGGTCGAGGTCTTGCGCAAGCCCAACCGTGGTGCCTCTGGGTGCAGAGCCGTCACTCCTCAGCGGAGTCGATGATGTACTGCTTGACCTGATCCGGCATCGAGGTGACCTCTTTGAGCTGGTCCTGGGCCACGGCGCCGTCGAGCACGTCGATGGAGCCTCCGTAGGCGTCGGTCGCCTTGGCCAGGAACTCCGGGTTGTTCAGGGCCTTGGAGAACGCCTCTCGCAGGGCTGTCACGTAGGTATCCGGGGTCTTGGGTGCGACTATGTACAACTGCTGCAGGGTGTTGAGCAGGATCAGGCCTCGGTGGAGTTCGAGCTCTTCGCCCTCGAGCGGCTTCCCGTTCACCTCTTCGTACGCCTCGGCGATGGTCGGCACGTCCTTGAAGAACTCACTCCGGTCGATGTTGCCGTCTTCACCCACGACGCCCTGCTGGAACAGGTTGGTGTATCCGCCGATCTTCTTCTTGATCGGTCCAAAGGAGCTGGTGAACGCCCCGGCCGACATGGACGAGCCTTCGATCTCGCCTCGCAGCATCGCAAGGGCAACCTCGCCGTAGCCGCCGTAGCCGAACGTCTGCTTGAGCTTCAGCCCCAGCAGCTCGGCCGCATTCTTCTCGATCAGCGAAGGACCGGAGTCGCGGTTGGAGTTGCCGGTGACCCAGGGCTCGGTCTGGCTCCGGGCGATCAGATCCTCCAGCGAGTCGGCTGTGGACTTGGTCGTGAAGGTGATTCCGCTTCCCAGCACCCCGGCGAGCGCGTGGAAGTCGGGCAGCGGGTAGTCGTGCCCTTCCTCACCAGTGAGCCAGCGAGCCTGGGTGCCCGGGGTGATCACGACCATGGTGAGCGCGTCTGCCGGAGCTTGTACGACGTCGTTCATGGCGAGTGCGCCGCCGCCGCCCTCTTTGTTCTCGATGATGACGGTGGGCTTTCCCGGAAGCTCCTCGGAGAGGAACGGTGCCAACAAGCGCGCCGCTACGTCGGCGCCACCGCCGGCGCCGAAAGGCACGATGATCGTGACCTTCTCCCCCTTGAAGTGTTCAGCGGGCTCTTCAGTCCCGCTGGTGTCGCTCGACGAACCACAGGCGACCAGTGCGGGCGCCACGATCGCGACGGCAAGGTTCCGCAGTTTCCTCATTGCAGGGCTCCTCACAAAGCTGTTTTGTCGTGCCGCTCAGACGCAGCCAAGCTGACGACCGACCCCCACAGCTCCGCTAGATGGTGGGCGTTGAGCACCTCGTAGTCCGCGAGGTCGAACCAGTGGCCGCGGTTGTTGCGCCACTTCCGTTCCGGGAGGTCCATCTTGCGCAGGTCATGCGGGACGACGAGACCCTTGATGGGCGGGTGCTGCCGGTTGAACTCGTCCCGGGCCGCGATCTCCGACGAGTCGCGGTTCTTCTTCTCACTGGCTAGTACGCCCTTGCCATAGTCGTCGCGCACTCTTCACTCCTTCGGGTCGAGTAGGGATGAGTACACCCCAGTAGTGGACTAAAGGTCTAACCTTTCTCGGGGAGAGTTACGGGAAAGTTACCCTCGTCGCCGTTGCTCCTGGCGGGGTCGTGCAATGGTCCGCCGGCGAGCAGCCGGGCGACGTCGGCGACGGTGATTCCCTGCATGATCCGGCGGGCCGTCGCCGCGGCCGGGATGTCGAGCCCGACCTCGGTCGCGAGGGCCGCCGTGTTCGCGAGATCCTTCGCGTGCCAGGTCAGGCGCATGTGCTGGAGCTCGCGCAGGGTCCGCGAGTCGGTGGGGCCGTCCATGAGCGCCCGGCGTAGGACCGCCACCTCGACGCCGGCCCGGCGACCGAGCTCCAGCGCCTCGGTGATCGCGCAGATCTGGGCCCAGTGCACGAGGTTGTTCGCCGTCTTGCCGACCTGGCCGCTGCCGAGCGGCCCGAGGTGGTGCACGGCCGCCGTCCAGGGCTCGAGCAGCGGGCGGATGCGGTCGATGACCGCCGGGTCGCCGCCGACCATGAGGTTCACCTCACCCGCCGCCGCCCCGCGCACCCCACCGGTGAGCGCGGCGTCGAGCACGTCGACGCCGGGTGGCGCGGCGGCGGCGACCTCGGCGCAGGTCTGCGGCCGCAGCGACGAGCACAACAGCACCACCGCCCCCGCCCCGGCGCCGGCGAGCGCGCCGGACCGTCCCATACAGACATCGAGGACGTCGCGGTCGGTCGGGACGAACACGGCGATCACGTCGGCCTCGTCGGCGGCCCCGGCGGCCGTGGTCGCGACGTGCGCGCCGAGGTCGCGGGCCGCGCCGGTCAGCGCGTCGTCGAGGTCGCGCACGGTGACGCCGACCCCCGCGGGGTGGCGCGGCGCGCGTGTTCCGTTCCCTCGCGGTGCCGAACTACCGCTTCTACGTGATGGGCCAGATGGTCAGCGTCATCGGCACGTGGATACAGCGGGTCGCCCAGGACTGGTTGGTGCTCGACCTGTCCGACTCCGCGGTGGCGCTCGGCATCGCGACCGCACTGCAGTTCGTGCCGATGCTGCTGTTCGGGCTGTGGGGCGGGGTGCTCGTGGACCGGCTCGACCGGCGCCGCACGATCATGACCACCCAGGCGGTGAGCGGGGTGCTCGCCGTGGCGGTGCTCACCGGTGTGGTGCAGCTGTGGATGGTCTACGTCCTGGCGCTGTGCCTGGGCTTCGTCACCGTTCTCGACGTGCCGGCTCGGCAGGCGTTCGTCACCGAGCCAGCCGGCGTTGTTGACCGTCGAGTTCAGCGACTGGGCGTTGACGTCTCATCGCGGCGGTCGACGTCGGCGTGGCGTTCGCGGTCAACGCGGTCTCGTTCGCGGCCGTCCTCTTCGGGCTCGCCAGCATGAACACCGCGGCGTTGCGCCGGGCGCCGCGGGCGTCGCGGGTGTCCGGCGGGGCCAGGGAGGGGCTGCGTTACGTCTGGGGTCATCCGGAGCTGCGGGCGTGCATGCTGCTGGTGGCCGTGATCGCGCTCTTCGGCCAGAACTTCCGGGTGGTGCTGCCGCTGCTCGCCCGCGACACGCTCGGCGGTGGCGCCGAGTTCTACGGGTGGCTCACCTCCGCGCTCGGGATCGGCGCGGTGCTCGGCGGGCTCGCGAGCGCCGGCCGCCGCGTGGTGACGTCGTGGTCGCTGCTGCGCTGGACGTGGATCTTCGGCGGGGTGAACGTGGTCGCCGCGTTCGTGCCGGGCCTCGGGTTGGCCCTCGGCATGATGGTGGCGCTGGGGATCGCGAACATCTCGTTCAACACGCTGGCCCGCACGATGCTGCAGGTCAACACGGAGCCGGAGATGCAGGGCCGGGTGATCGCCCTGCACAGCTTCGTGTTCCTCGGCAGCACCCCGATCGGCGGCCCGGTCGCCGGATGGCTGTGCGAGCGCTGGGGCGCCGGCGCCGGGCTGCTGCTCGCCGGGGTGTCGGCGGGCCTCGCCGCCCTCGCCGCGCGGCCGTTGCTGCGCCGCGAACGCGCCGCGCCGGGGCCTGTTCAGGACCCCGCGCCGGACTCGGCTCAGGACCATGTTCATGACGCCGCCCCGGACGCCGCGCCGGACCCGGCTGATGACACGGCGCCGGCCTCTGCTCGCGACCCTGGCTGATGACCCCGCTCGCGAGGCTGCTCAGGACGTCTGAGCCACCCGGTCCGCGGTGCGCTGCAGGTGCTCGCGCATGATCGCGGTGGCGGCGTCGACGTCGCCGTCGGCGACCGCGTCGACGAACCTGGCGTGCTCGGCGGAGCCCTTGCGGCCCATCAGCGGCGCCCGCGTCTTGGCTTTCTTCAACGACATCAGCATCGGACCGTGGAAGCTCTCGACGAGCATCTCGATGGCCGTGTTGTGCGTGCACGCCGCGACCTTGGTGTGGAACTCGGCGGACAGCGACATCGAGTACGTGTCGTCCTTGAGCGCGGCCTTCTGCCGCTCGCAGATCTCCCGCAGCGCGGCGATGTCGGCCTCGGTGGCGCGTGCGACGACCATCGGGACGATGCCGAGCTCGAACACCATCCGCGCCTCGGTGACCTCGGCGGCGGTCAGCGGGCTGAGCCGGAGCAGGTCGGCGAGTCCCTCGCCGAGCCGTGCGTTCGTTGGGGTGGTGACGAAAGCGCCGCCGTGCGCACCCACCCGGATGTCGACGAGACCACCCGCCTCGAGCACCCGCAACGCCTCGCGGACGGTGACCCGGCTGACCCCGAACCGGCTGCAGAGCTCGCGCTCGCTGGGCAGCCGGTCGCCCGGCTTGAGCTTGCCCTGATGGATGAGCATGCGGATCTGGTCGACGATGACCTGCGAGACCCGCCCCAGGCTGACCGGGCTGAACAGCTCCGGCTCGGTCGCCTGTTTGCCGGCCTTGTCCTCGACGGTCATGGGCCCATCCTCCCTCATCGAGCCACCCCACGCGATGCTGGCCCGGTTGACTATCTACGGTCTAACCGAGAAAATAATCATACCAATAGCCCAAATAGCGTCAGGGGAGCCGTACGGTGTCCCGCCGAGACCTGAGATGACGGCACCGCAGCTACGCCGGACGATCGCGACGGCGTGTCGGATCCTGGCGAACGCCGGCCTCGCCGAGGACATCCTCGGCCATGTCAGCGCGCGCGTCGGGACCGACACGATACTCGTCCGCTGCCGAGGCCCACGGGAGCAGGGTCTGCTCCTCACCCTCGACGAGGACGTGCGGCAGGTCGACCTCGACGGGCGCGGGGACGAGCTCGAGAGCTGGTCGGTCCCGACCGAGCTGCCCATCCACGCGGAGATCCTGCGCGCCCGCCCCGCGGTCGACGCCGTGGTCCACTGCCATCCGCCCGCCGTGTTGGCGGCCGCGTTGGCCGGGGTCGAGCTGCGCCCCGTCTTCGGCGCCTACAACATCCCCGCCGCCCGCATGGCCCTCGACGGGATCCCGGTGTACCCGCGCAAGATCCTCGTCCGCCGCCCGGAGCTCGGCCGCGAGCTCGTGGCGGCCATGGGGGTCGCGCCGGTGTGCGTGCTGAGCGGGCACGGCATCGTGACCGTCGGGTCCGGCCCGCACGCGGTCGAGCAGGCCGTGGTGCGCGCGCTGAACCTTGGCCTGCTCGCCCGGGTCGGCGTCGAGCAGGCCCGGTTGGGCGGCCGTCCGGCGGACCTGACCCCCGAGGACATCGCGGAGCTGCCGGACCTCGGCGCCGCGTTCAACGACCTGAACCTGTGGCGCCACCACGTCGCGAGGCTGCGGCTGACCGGCCTCGAGCTGGACTGAACCGATATCACACCGCACGTAGTTCCGGTATGTTCCTTCTCAAGGTAGTATGATTATACCATTGCCACGCTGGCGCCCGGCCCGGCGAGAGGACCGACAGTGCCCAAGGTCACCTACGTCGCGGTCGACGGATCGCGGTGCTCGATCGACGCGACGGTCGGCGACTCGGTCATGTCGACGGCGGTGCGCAACGGCGTCCCCGGCATCGTCGGGGAGTGCGGCGGCAACATGTCTTGCGCGACCTGCCACGTCTACGTCGACGCGGAGTTCGCCGCCCGCGTCGGTCCGCCCGGCGACCTCGAGGACGCGATGCTCGACCTCGGCGTGTCCGACCGCCGCGACACGAGCCGGCTGTCCTGCCAGATCGCCCTCACCGACGCCCTGGACGGCCTGATCGTCACGACCCCGGAAGAGCAGTCATGACCGCCGTGAGCAAAAGCGAAGAACACAACGACAGACAACAAGGACAAACAAGGACGACAGGCAACGACGACGACCAGAGGCGCAGTAGCTCCCGGTCACCGGTGAGCGGGAGTGACGGAGCGTTCGCCGTCTGGACGGAGGAGAAGCGCAGGCGCGTCAGCGCCGAGCATCGGACGGAGGAAGACGGCGAGTAGCGGAGGAGCGGAGCGAACCATCCAACACAGCACGGAGGAAGACGGCGAGTTAGCGGAGGAGTGGAGCGAGCCATCAAATACAGCATGAACACCGGGGGTGTGCTCGTCGTCGGGGCCAGTCAGGCCGGGGTGCAGGTCGCGGTTTCCTTGCGGGACAACGGCTTCGATGGTCCGGTCACGCTCATTGGCGCGGAGGTGCGGACGCCGTACCAGCGGCCGCCGTTGTCGAAGGCGTTCCTCGCCGGGACTGCCGACGACACCGCGATCGAGCTGCGGACGGCGGCGTTCTACGCGGATCGGCGGATCGACATCTGGCCGGGCGAGCGGGTCACCCGCTTGTACCTGTCCTCGGCCGGCCCGCGTGGTTCCGGGGTCGCGTTGACCGACCGTGGCTGCACGTACTCCTTCGACCGGCTCGCGCTCACCGTCGGCGCTCGGCCCCGGCGGCTCGACGTTCCGGGTGCCGATCTCGCCGGGATCGCCTACCTGCGCACCGCCGAGGACGCCGGCCAGCTGCGCTCCCATCTCGCGGCGGCGGGGGACGTCGTGGTCGTCGGCGGTGGGTTCATCGGCCTGGAGGTCGCCTCGGCGGCCCGCGCGCGGGGCCGGTCGGTGACGGTGGTGGAGGTGGCCGACCGGTTGTTGGCTCGCGCGGTCGCGCCGGTGGTGTCGGAGTTCTACCGGGGCGCGCATGTCCGGCGCGGGACCGCGGTCCGTCTCGGCGTTGGGGTCGCGGCGATCGAGGGCGTGGCCGGCCGGGCGACCGGGGTGCGTCTCACCGACGGCACCCTGCTGCCGGCCGACCTGGTGGTGGTGGGCGTGGGGGTCGTGCCCCGCACGGAGCTCGCCGAGCAGCTCGGCCTGGCGTGCGCTGGCGGGATCGTGGTCGACGAGTATGCGCGCACCAGCGAGGCCTCGGTCGTGGCGGCCGGCGACTGCACGGTGATGCCCAACCCGATGACCGGCGTCGGCCGGGTGCGGCTGGAGTCGATGCCCAACGCGATCAGCCAGGCGCGGGTGGCCGCCGCGACGCTCATCGGCGCCGAGCCGCCGTCGGTCGAGGTGCCGTGGTTCTGGTCGGACCAGTACGACCTGAAGCTTCAGATCGCCGGGGTCGCCGACGGCTACGACCGGGTCGAGCTGGCCGGCGATCCCGCGGCGGAGCGGTTCTCGGTGCGCTACTACCGCGACGGGCGGCTGTTGGCGGTCAACGCGGTGAACAGCGCGCGGGACTACCTCTTGGGGCGCAAGGAGATCTCAGACCACCGCCGACTCGGTGGACTCGGGGGCGAAGAGCTCCTCGGGGCGTAGGCGGCGCCCGGACAGGCCCTGCTCGTGGTGGTAGCGCAGGAAGGTCGCGAGCGTGTCCTGGTTGGGCCCGAGCCCGTAGGACCAGTAGTCGGCGCCGAGCGTGCGCTCGGCCTCCTCGAGGTGCTGGTTGAGCCAGGGGAGCATGAACCGGAGCGCGGAGGAGTCGTAGAGCCGCGCCCGCGCGTCGTCCTTGGACAGCGTGAACGCCTTGTACAGCGACGCGGCAACCCACGGCCACCGCTCGTGCACGTCGCGCCGGATAACGACGACGTGCATGATCGGGAAGATCCCGGTGGCGGCGAAGTAGGCCTGCTCGGCCGCGACCACGTCCGGGAACAGCCGCCGCACCCGGGGGTCCCGCTCGGCGAACGGGCGGGGGATGCGCGGGGTGACGAGCGCGTCGAGCTCCCCGCTCGCGAGCATCCCGGACAGCGTCCGGTCCGCCGCGGCGCGCTCCACCCGGATGCGCCCCGGCAGGTCGAGCGCCTGCTTCTCGATCCGGCCGGGCCGCTCCTGGCCGCCGGTCAGGTGGGTCATGGACTCGACCGGGACGCCGTGGTGCTCGGCCAGGATGCCGCGGACCCACACCGACGCGGTGAGCTGGAACTCCGGCGTGCCGACGGTTCGACCGCGCAGGTCCTCGGGCGTGGTGATGCCGGCGGCCGCGTTGACGTAGACCGAACTGTGCCGAAAGCTCCGCGAGGTGAACACCGGGATCGCGACGAACGGCGCCGGGTCGCTGCGCAGGGAGACCACGTAGGAGGACAGCGACAGCTCGGCGACCTCGAACTCCTGGTGGCGCAGCATCCGGAAGAACGTCTCCTCGACGGGCAGCCGCAGGTAGGTCAGCTCGATGCCGTCCGGCCGCACGGTCCCCTCCTCGAGCGCCCGGGTCCGGTCGTAGTCCCCGCAGGCCAGGGTCAGCCGCAGCCGGGACACGCTCAGCCCAGCCGCTCGTCGAGCCGCGGGTACACGCGGCGGGCGTTGCCGGCCATGACCTTCGCACGGTCCTCTTCGGACAGTGGAAGGTGGTCGACGTAGCGTTTCGTGTCGTCCCAGTGGTGTCCGGTCTCCGGGTCGACGCCGCGGACGGCGCCGAACATCTCCGACGCGAACAGGATGTTGTCGACGTCGACGACGCGGTGCAGCAGGTCGATCCCGGCCTGGTGGTAGACGCAGGTGTCGAAGAAGACGTTGCGCATCAGGTGCTCGGCCAGGCTCGGGCGCCCGAGCCGGTCGGCGAGCCCGCGGTAGCGGCCCCAGTGGTAGGGCACCGCGCCGCCGCCGTGGGGGATCACGAACCGCAGGGTCGGGAACGTGGCGAACAGGTCGCCCACCAGCAGCTGCATGAACGCGGTCGTGTCGGCGTTGAGGTAGTGCGCGCCGAGGGTGTGCGCGGCGGGGTTGCACGACGCCGAGACGTGGATCATCGCGGGCACGTCCAGCTCCACCATCGCCTCGTACAGCGGGAACCAGTACTCGTCGGTGAGTGGCGGGGCGCTCCAGTGCCCGCCCGACGGGTCGGGGTTCAGGTTGACGCCGACGAAGCCCAGGTCCTCGACGCACCGCCGCAGCTCGGCGACCGAGTCGGCGAGCGGGCCGCCGGGTGTCTGGGGCAGCTGGCAGGCGCCGGCGAAGTGCCGCGGGAACAGCTCGACCACCCGGTGGACGACGTCGTTGGACGCCCGCGCCCAGTCCCGCGCCGTGGCCGGGTCCGGCACGTGGTGTGCCATGCCGGACGCCTTGGGGGAGAAGATCATCAGGTCGCCGCCCCGCTCGCGCAGTATCCGCAGCTGGGTGGTCTCGATGCTCTCCCGGACCTCGTCGTCGCCGATGCGGGCGGGCGTGGGTGCCGACCCGGCGAGCTGGGCGTCGCGGAACGCCTGGTGCGCGGCGGGTGCGGTGGTGTAGTGGCCGTGGCAGTCGATGATCATTCGCCGGGTTCCTGGTCGACGTAGGTGAGCCCCTTGCGGGCGAGCCGGCCCCGCATATCGTTCGCGTCGAGGCTGAGCTCGCCGGCCTCGTAGCGGGCGCGGGCGCCGGCCTCCTTCTCCGCACGGGCCCGCGAGGCGGCGAGGACGTCCTCGGCCGCCGGGCGCGCGACGACGACGACACCGTCGTCGTCGGCCACGACCACGTCGCCCGGCCGCACCAGCGCGCCCGCGCACACCAGCGGCAGGTTCACGTCGCCGAGGGTCTCCTTGACCGTGCCGGTGGCCGACACCGCCCGCGACCACACCGGGAAACCCATCCGGGTGAGCTCGGCGATGTCGCGGCAGCCGGCGTCGATCACCAGCCCCCGCACGCCCCGCGCCCGGAGCGCGGTGGCGAGCAGCTCGCCGAAGTAGCCAGCGTCCGACGGCGACGTCGGCGCGACGACGAGGATGTCGCCGTCCCGGCACTGCTCGACCGCGACGTGGAGCATCCAGTTGTCCCCCGGCGGGACGCTGACGGTGACCGCGGTCCCGCTGACGTGCGCGCCGGGGAAGATGGGTCGCAGCCGCGCGGCGAGGAGCCCGGTCCGGCCCTGCGCCTCGTGGATCGTCGCCACCCCGAGGCCGCCCAGCGCGTCTACAGTGGACCTGTCGGCACGCGCGATGTGCCGTACCACGACGCTCATGATGCCCCCTCGCAGGCTCGGTCGAGCCGCTCGCGGTCGCCCTGTGACACTTGTTCGCTCTGTATCCATGATTCGCTCGCAAGCTCGCTCATGGCAGCACCGAGACGTGGATGGCACCCTCGTCGCCGGAGCCTGCGACCGTCCTGATGGCACGGTCCACGTCGGACAGGCCGAAGGTGTGCGTGGTCAGCCGTTCCAGCGGGAACCGGCCGGCGGCCAGCTGGGCGAGGGCGAGCTCGACGGCGCGGTGGCTGTGCCCGCGGGCGCTGCGGATCGTGATGGCCTTCTCGGTCACCTTCTTCATCGGGAAGTCCGGGAACGCGGCCAGCTCACCCTGGATGACGATCGTGCCGGCCCGGCGCTTGAGCGCGTCGATGCCGAGCAGGACCGGTGCCGTGCCGGCGCCCGCGGTGCAGTCGAGGACGACGTCGACGCCCTTGCCGCCGGTGATCTCCCGGACCCGGGTCAGCGGGTCCTCCACCGCGATGTCGACGACGTGGTCGGCGCCGAGGGCCTTGGCCAGCTCCAGGCGCGCCGCGTCCCTGGTCGTGCCGGTCACGATGATCTGCGACGCGCCGGCCTGCTTGCACGCCACCGTCTGCGCGAGGCCCTGCTGGCCCGGCCCCTGGATCAGCACGGTCGAGTCGTAGCCGACACCCGCGTCGAACAGGGCCCACTCGATGCCGTTGGACATCGGCGTGACGATCCCCGCGAGCTCGGCCGACACCCCGGCCGGCACCTTGTGCACCACCGCGTTCCACGGCAGGTACAGATGACTCGCGAACCCACCCCACAGGTGGTATGGGTTCTCCGCGGAGGTGTAGCCGTAGCGGCGGGCGTCCGGGTTGGTGCGCCAGTCGGTCCACTCGCAGTGCTGGTACTGGCCGAGGTGACACCACTCGCAGCGCCGGCACGGGACGTAGTGCTGGACGAACACCCGGTCGCCCTCGGCGAAGCCCTGGCGCTCGCGGAACGTGCGGCCCGCCTTCGCGATCACGCCGACGTTCTCGTGCCCCATGATCACCGGATCCTGGATGACCGGCTTGGCGTACATCTTGACGTCGGTGCCGCAGATGCCGGCCACCTCGACCCGCAGCAGCGCGCCGTCCTCGGGGATGTCCGGCATCGGGTACTCGCGGAACTCGGTCGTGCTGGCGGCGGTGCGCACGGCCGCAAGAACCGTCTCAGTCATGGTCTGATGGTATAACATTTAGCTATGCGGGCTCTTCGAACTGTGACGCGGACCCAGGGCAACAACCTGGCCCTCAAGGACGGCGCCGTCACGCCGCGGGGGTTCGCGTTCGACTTCGAGGAGGTGCCGGTCCTCGTCGACGCGTTCCGCCGGATGGTGCGCACGCTCGAGTTCGACGTCACCGAGATGGCGTTCACCACGTACCTGTGCGCGAAGGCGCACGGCAAGGCGATCACCGCGCTGCCGGTCTTCCTGGTGCGCGGCTTCCACCACGGCGCGATCGTCCACAACGGAGCGTCGGCGGTGTCCGGCCTGGAGGGCCGCCAGGTGGGGGTCAACCGCGGCTACACGGTCACGACGGGCGTGTGGGTGCGGGGAATCCTGCAGGACTACTACGGCGTGGACCTCGACAAGGTGACCTGGGTGCTGTCCGGCGACGAGCACGTGGCCGAGTACCGGCCGCCGGCGAACGTGGTGCGGATGGTGCGCGGCGGCGACCTGGCGACGATGGTGGCGGCGGGTGAGCTGGCCGCGGCCATCGGGGTGAGCGGCCCGGTCCCGCTGATCCCCGACGCGCGCGAGGCCGGTTTCGCGGCGCTGCGCCAGGACGGGCTGTACCCGATCAACCATCTGGTGGTCGTGCGCGACGAGCTGCTGGCGCGACACCCCGGCCTGGCCGGGGCAGTGTTCGAGGCGTTCGCCGAGGCGAAGCGGCGCTACGTCGCGCGCCTCGGTTCGATCGAGGACCCGACGCCGGCCGACCTGATGTACCGGCGGGTCGGCGAGATCACCGGCGCCGACCCGCTGCCCTACGGCGTCGCGCCGAACCGGGCGATGATCGACCTGCTGATCGACCACGCGGTGCGGCAGCGGATCCTCGACCGCAGGCCGGCCGTCGAGGACCTGTTCGCCCCGGACACGCTCGACCTGACCGCCTGAGGACGGACCACCATGCGCATCGCGATCGCGGCCGACCACAACGGCGTGCCGATGAAGAAGCTGCTCGTCGACCGGCTCGCCGCCGCCGGCCACGAGGTCGCCGACCACGGCACCGACGGCGACGGGGTGGTCGACTACCCGCCGCTGTGCGCCTAGGTCTGCGGCCAGGTCGTCGACGGCGCCGCGGACCGGGCCATCGTGATCGGCGGCACCGGCGGCGGCGAGGCCATCGCGTGCAACAAGATCCGCGGCATCCGCGCGGGCCTGGGCCACTCGGTGTTCCTGGCGGAGATCTCCGCCGCGCACAACAAGACCAACGTCCTCGTCCTCGGCGCGAAGGTGATCACCGACGACGACGCCGTGGCGATCACCGAGACCTGGCTGAGGACCCCCTTCAAGGGCGAGCGGCACCAGCGGCGCCTGGACAGATCGCGGCCATGGAACGCGGCGAGCGGATCTAGTGCCACGTCCAGGAGGAGTCGGCACGTTTCTCCGCGGCCCAGTCGCCCGCTGGCCGCGTTGTCGCAACGGCCGAGTACGCCCAGTACGAGGCCATTGCTCCGCCTTGCCAGCGAACGACTGGATCCACGGATAAACGCCCCACTCCCCCTGGACGCGGCACTAGCTCCAGGTCCCGTCGAGGAACTCGAGGATCCGCTTCGGCGCGGTGCCGGCGGTCTGCTCGGCGACGGGCACGTCCCAGTAGTCGGCGCGGGGCAGGCACTCCCGCAGGTACCGGGCCGCGGACGGCGCGTGCGAGGCGTCCGCGCCGGGGACGACCAGGGCGGGGACGTCGAGGAGCATCAGGTCCTCCGGCGCGGGCCCCGGCACGGTGTCCCGGTCGAACAGCAGCCGGGTCATGCCGGTCACGACCACGGCGTACCGGTCGGCGTCGCGGCGCGCGTAGTCCTCGGCGAACGCGGCGTCGTGCCGGATGACCGTCACCCACGGTCCGACCCTGGGGTCCTCGGTGAAGCTCGCGGTACCGCCCCTGGCCAGCTCGACGACCGCGGCGAGACCGTGCTCGGCGACGTAGGCCAGGTGCCGGCCGAGCCGGGCGTGCTGGGTCATGCGGTAGCGGGGCCCGCCCGCGGGGGAGTACAGCACCATGCTCGCCACCCGCTCGGGGTGCGCCACCGCCAGCGTCGTGACGATCGAGCAGCCGACGCAACCACCCATGAGGTGCGCCCGCTCGATGCCCAGGTGATCGAGCAGACCCGTGCCCTGCGTCGCGTACGACGCCCAGCCGACCCGCTCGACGCGACCGCCCGACTGCCCCGTCTCGCGCTTGTCGAACGTGACGCACGTGTACCGGGCGGTGAGGTGGTCGAGCAGGCCGAGGCGGCGGTAGATGCCCTGCGTCCGCCAGGTCTCCAGGGACGCGGTGAAGCCGCCCGGCGAGAACATCAGCAGCGGTGGCCCGTCGCCGGTCACCTCGTAGCGGGTCGCGATCCCGTCGACCGTGGTGGTGGGCACCGGTCAGCGGCCCTTGACCTGGCGGCCGGCGCGCACGTCCGACGCGTAGGCGGTGATCGCGTCGTAGCTGATCCGGGCCACGTTGGCGTAGGTGTCGGGCGGGTCGTCCAGCCCCGACGCGGCGTAGCCGATGGCCGCGTTGGCCATCCGCATCCTGCCGTCGAGCCACGGGCCGCCGCCGAAGCCGCCGACGACCGGGATCGACACGGCCCGCGCCACCTCGGCGCCCACGACCGGCCCGGAGTTGGTGAAGTTGAGCAGCGACGCGCCGGCCGCCTCCAGCCGCTTCGCCTCGGCGACGAGCTCGTCGGTCAGCTCCACCGGCACCGTGGCGTTCGCGGCGCCCGGGTACGCCACGCCGTAGCGCAGCGCGGTCTGCGGCGTGATCCCGAACTGGGCGAACACCGGAATGCCCGCGCGGTGGACCGCGGTGACCGCGTCGAGGTGGTCGGCCGCGCCGTCGAGCTTCACGAGGTCGACGCCGGCCTCCTTGACGAGCCGGATGGCCGCGCGCACCGCGCTGTCCGGACCTTCCTGCAACGGGCCGAACGGGAAGTCGCAGCTGACCAGCGCCCGGGTGACCCCGCGGCGAACCGCCTGGGCGACGAGGACCATCGCGTCCATCGTGATCTCGAGCGGGTTCGCCTGGCCCCACAGGTTGACCCCGACCGTGTCGCCGACCGAGATGATGTCGACGCCGGCCCGGTCGACGATCCGCGCCATCTGGTAGTCCCAGACCACCACGCCGACGATCTTGGTGCCGGCCGGCTTCATCGCCTGCACCGCCGGCAGCGTGACCTTCCCGTCCATCGGTGCCCCCTAGGCCCGCAGCGCCGTGAGCACCTCGGACACGTCGTGCTCGTCGTAGGTCACCATGATCACCCGGGCGTGCGGCCGCAGCGCGGACACCGCAGCGCCGGCATGCCCGTCGACGCTGTACCCGGGCCCGCCGGCACCGCCGTGCCCGGCCGCGAGCACCAGGCCCGCCGTCATGATCCCGCGCAGCGTGCAGGCGTCCCCGATCGCCGAGGCGGCCTCGGCGCCGTCGTCGTCGGTGGCCACCATCACCGCGACGTCCGCGCCGGTGAGCACGTCGGACAGCCGGGACTCGGTGCCGTCGGTGCCCACCAGCACGAGGTCGGCCAGGTGTCCGGCGCCGTTGCCGCGCGGCGGGCGGGCGGTGAAGAACCGCGCGTCGGCCCACTCCTGCTCGGCGACGCGCCGCACCACCGGCGCGGCCGCGGCGTCGAGTGCCACCACCCGGGTGGCGCGGGCGGGCGCGATCGGTGCGTTGATCCGGAACCGGGCCTCTTTCGCGGTCGCCGCCTTGGCGCAGCTGTTGAGCAGGATGGGTTTCATCGTCACACCGAGTGCTGGGGGACGCCCGGCTTGACCGTGACCGCGTCCCGGCTCGCCTCGAGGAAGGACTCCTCCTTGGCCAGCAGGACCGCGGCCGACCGGACCCGGTGGTGCGCCGGGTCGACCCCGGGGGGCGTGGTTCCGTCGTCGCGCAGGGCGATCGCGGCCTTCCGCAGCTTCTGGCGCGCCTTGATGATGCCGCTGTCCGCGGCGACGAGCCGTTCCTTGCTGCGGTCGACGATGGGGCCCAGGCTCTCCTGCAGCGAGGCGTCCTGGATCGCGATGCCCTTGATGCCCGAGTAGTGCTCGCCGCGCTTCTGCGCCGCCCGGTCCATCAGGTAGTCGTTGTCCTTGTTCTGCACCGGCCGGTAGGTGCCGGGGATGTTCTCGCTGTGCACCCCGAAGCCGTCCACCATGGCCTGCCGCTCCGTGGGCGTCAGCGCGCGGACCGGGTGGTAGTCGAAGGTGTAGACCCAGCAGTTCTCGTCGTCGATCGGCACCCAGAAGTGGCCGTGCACCGGGTGGTCGCCGCGCGGGGGGACCAGGGTGAACGCCGGCATGACCCACGGGGTGATCCGCCAGTAGTAGTTGCCGTTCTCGGCGGTGCGCCGGGCGCCGACGAACAGGCCGCCGTCGGCCTCCGCGACTTCGAAGAACGGCTTGAGGTCGGCCATGTTGTACTTGTTGCCCTGGGCGCCCTTGAACAGCGGGTCGTTGTTGAGCGCACCCGAGTGCAGCCAGGACACGTGGCTCGAGTCGATGCCGCCTTCCAGCGCCTGCAGCCAGTTGCTCTCCTGCCAGCGCTTGGAGGAGTAGGTCTGCTCGGGCGGCACGTGGACGAACTCGAACTGGGGCGGCGGCGGCTGCTTCGCCGGGTCGCCGAGGTAGGTCCATAAGAGGTCGCCGACCTTGATCAGCGGGTAGGACGTGAGCTTGACGTTGGTGCAGAAGCTGCTGTTCGCGGGCTCGGACGGGACTTCGACGCACTGGCCGGTGACGTCGTACTTCCAGCCGTGGTAGGCGCACCGCAGGCCGCCCTCCTCGTTGCGCCCGAACCACAGCGACGCGCCGCGGTGCGCGCAGAACTCGTCGATGAGCCCGTACCGTCCGGCGCTGTCGCGGAAGCCGATGAGCCGTTCGGAGAGGATCTTGACGCGGACCGGTGGACAGTCGTCCTCGGGCAGTTCCTCGGCGAGGAACGCGGGCACCCAGTACTGCCGGAAGAGTTCCCCCATCGGCGTACCGGGCCCGGTTTGCGTCAAAAACTCGTTGAGCTCTGGTCTGAGCATTCTGGTCCCTCCCGGCCACCCGAAGTGCTAACTATCATACCATTAGACACTACGTGCGCAACGGTCCCGAACGCGACAAGACGGCCGCCACGCGGACAGCGTCGCCCCGGCGACCCGCGCGTTCCTGGTCGCCGCGCACGAGGCGGGCCGGCCCATACGCTGAGCGCCGTCCGGTCCGGGCGTCACGGCGCGGCGCGGAACAACGTCGGGTTGAGCGCCGAGGGCGCCCGCCGCAGCGTGCTGGCCCGCTCGTAGGCGTACGCGTAGCCGATCAGCGTCGGCTCCGTCCAGGCGCGGCCCAGCAGGACGATGGTGAACGGACGCCGGTTCGCGGCCTGGTAGCCGGCCGGCACGGCGATCGACGGGTAGCCCGCCTGCGCGCCGATCGAGGCGCCGCCCGCGCCCGCGAACAGCAGCGCCGTCAGGTCGTACTCGGCCATGACCGCGTCGATGCGGCCCCTGCTGTCGGCCAGGTCCCTGGCCCGGTCCACCTCGTAGCGGGCCGTGTCGGCGCTGCCGGGGGAGAGGTTCATAGCCTGCGACGTGAGTGCCCGTGCCTGGCCGAACTTGAGCGCTACCGGGGCGTGGGCGCCGTTGTAGGCGACCAACTCCGCGAGCGAGCGCACCGGGGCGGTGCCGGGCAGTTGGGCGAGGTAGGCGTTCAGGCCGCGCTTGAACTCGTAGTGCAGCACCGTCGACCTTTCGGGGAAGCCGCCGCTCGTGTCGAGGGTGACTGGCACGAGCGTCGCGCCCAGGCCGGTCAGCTCGGCCACCGCCGCGTCCCAGAGCGTCCGGTTGTCGCCGCCCTCGTCCGGGACCTCGCTCCGCACCACCCCGATCCGGGCGCCGCGCAACGCACCGGCCCGCAGGTTCGTCGTGAAGTCGTGGCCCGCCAACGGGTTGTCCGCGGTGGCCGGGTCGAGCGGGTCGACCCCGGTGAGCGCGGTCAGCTCGGCGGCCGCGTCGGCGACCGTCCTGGTCATGGGTCCCGCGGTGTCCTGGCTCGCGGCGATCGGGACGACCCCGGTGCGGCTGATGAGCCCGACCGTCGGCTTGATGCCCACGACCGAGTTGGCCGCCGCCGGGCTCAGGATCGACCCGGACGTCTCGGTGCCCACGGTCAGCGGCGCGAGTCCCGCGGCCGCCGCGGCGCCGGAGCCCGCGCTCGACCCGCTCGGCGACTGCGACGCGTCGTACGGGTTGAGCACCTGGCCGCCCAGCGAGCTGTAGCCGCCGGGCATGTCCTCGGCGAGGAAGTTGGCGAGTTCGGTGAGGTTGGCCTTGCCGAGGATCACCGCACCCGCGTCGCGCAGGTTGGTGACGAGCCGGGCGTCCGCGTGGGGGTAGGAGTTCGCGAGCGCGACCGAGCCCGCGGTGGTCGGCATCCCCCGCACGTCGATGTTGTCCTTGACCAGCACGGGAATGCCGAGCAACGGCCCGCCGCCGCCCTCCATCCGCCGCTCGTCCGCCGCCTCGGCCTCGGCGACCGCGTGCGGGTTGAGCGCCCGGACGGCGTTGAGGGTCGGGTTGAGCGCCTCGATCCGCGCGAGGTGGGCCCTGGTGAGGCCGACGCCGGTGATCGCGTGGGCGTCGAGGAGGTGGGCGAGCCGCGCGACGGTGGCGGTCTCGAGGTCGGCCGGGAAGCGCGGCGCGGGGCGCCCGGTGGTGAGGGTCACGGCCAGCAGTCTGCGGCCCCTGGTCGTCCTGGGGAAGGTCTCACCCGCACGCCAGCACGGCGACCGCGCGGACCGGGAAGCTGCCGATGCCGCGCACGGGTGCGGGCAGCGCGGTCAGCCGGAACCCCTCCGCCGGCAGCGCGGCGAGGTTGGTCAGGTGCTCGATGATCGGGATCCCGTTGCCCAGCAACGTGTCGTGCACCGGTCGCGCCGGGTCGGTGGGGTCGTCGACGTTCACCGCGTCGACGCCGAGCACCGCCACGTTCGCGTCCACGAGGAAGCGGGCGGTGGCGGCGGTGAGGTACGGGGCACCCTCGCCGTAGCGCGGCGTGCCCCAGTGCCGCGACCAGCCGGTGTGCACCAGGACCGCCTTGCCCCACAACCGGTCCGGCTCGCCGAACAGGTCCGGCCCGAGCACCGGGCGACCGTATGCGGACACCCGGACCGCGGGCACGTCGACCAGCCGCTCCAGCGCCAGCCCGGCGATGTCGGCGCCGCCCGCGTGGAAGTGGAACGGCGCGTCGACGTAGGTGCCCGTGTTGGCCACCAGGTCGATCCGTCCGATGTGGAACGACACGCCGGACCCGGGTGCCGTCGCCACCCGCTCCCGGTGGGTGCTGACCGCCGGGCCGGGCAGGCCCGGGTAGGTGACCATGCCGTGCTCGATGGGATGACTCAGGTCCACGTACCGGCTGTTCATCGCCCCATCGTCGCACCGGCCGCGGGGAACTCGGCCCGGGCGAGCACGCCCTCGCACGTCCGCACGAGGGTCCGGCACGCGTCGGCGGCGCGGCGGCCGAACATCGGGTTCTCCGCCTGGGCCTGCCAGTGCCGCAGCGCGGCGTACGCGGCCCGGCGAAGCTCCTCGTGCGGTGCGTCCTCGGGCAGGCCGAGCCGGACCGCCGGCGCGCTGCCCGTGCCGCCGAGCAGCTGCTCGGCCTCCTGCACGAGCGGCGCGGGCAGCGTCACCCCGCCCGACCGCAGCGCGCTGAGCAGCCGCAGCTCGGCGAACTCGTGTGCGCCGGCCAGGATCCGCTCGACCTGCCGGCCCAGCCCGCGCGCGTCGCCGTCGGCGCGGACCACCGAGTCCAGCGCCAGCAGCGCTGAGCGGGCCTTGAGCAGGTCCCGGCGCTCGCCGAACTGCACCTGCAGCACCCGCTGCAGCTCGCCCAACCCGCTGCGGGTGACGAGCTCGTCGGCGAGCGCGGCGGGGGTCCGGGTGCCCTGGCGGATCAGCGAGGTGGCGACCCGGATGCCGAACAGCCCGAACCGGCGGACCAGCGCGCGCCGGGTCTCGACCGACGGGTCGGCCGACGAGCCGCGCAGGAACCGGTCGGTCGACAGCAACGCGGCGTCCAGGGACTCGCGTGGTTCACCGGCCAGCGCCGTGAGCGCCACGAACTCGGCCTGGCGCAGCGTCCGGCCGGTGTGCGCCAGCAGCCCGGCCACCGCCACCACGTTCTGGCACAGCCCGCGCAGCGCGGGCTCGGTCCGGTAGCGGGTGGCGATCGCCCGCGCCGAGAACATCGCGTCCAACCGGCCGGCGCCGATCTCGTCGGCCCGGGAGATCACCGCGACCGTGTTGACGGCGGTCGCCCGCGCCACGCCCTGGTCCCGGAACGACTCGAGGAACTCCGCGTCGGCCACGTGCAGGTGGCGCATCAGGTAGAGGACCGCGTCGGCCTCGGTGGGGGTGTCGTCGTCCGGCTCGAGGAACCGCGCGGTGCGGTCGGAGACCCCGGAGTTGATCGACGCGACACCCGGGGTGTCGATCAGCGTCGTGGCCCGCAGGCTCTGCGCGGGCCAGTCGACGACGAGCCGGTCCAGCCGCTCGGCGGGCGTGGCACCCAGGTCGATCTCCAACGCCCCGTCCCGGCGGACCACCGGCAGCGGCGCGGGGCCGCCGTCCTTGGGGTACATGACGATCCGCGGGTTGGGCCCGTTGCGGTACCAGGTCACCACCCGGGTGCACTCGCCCGCGTCGGTCGGCGCGACCGCCTCCCCGACGAGCGCGTTGAGCAGCGTCGACTTGCCGGCCTTGACCTTGCCGGCGATCGCCACCCGCAGCGGCTCGTCCAGCCGGACCAGCTGGCGGCGCAGGAGGTCGACGGTGCGCGGCTGGTCGCCGTAGGTCGCCAGCGCGCCGGCCAGCACGTGCCGCACGGCGTGGGAGAGCGTCATGCCGCCACCCGCTCCACCGGCAGCAGGGTCCGGACCTGCTGCGCCACCTGGTCCAGCCGCGCGAGCTCGGCGCGGATCTCGGCGAGCCGGGCGTCCCGCTCGGCCTGCGTCGTCTTGACCGACTTCTCCGCCGCCCGCAACGAGTCCTGCAGCGAGCGCTTCATCTGCTCGGCCAGCGCGGTGAAGTGGTCGCGCAGCACCCGCTGCACCCCGCGCAGCATGTCGCGCGAGTCCTTGCTGACATGGAAGGTGACGTCGTCGATGTAGCGGCGGAGTCCCGCCTTGGCGTCGTTCTGCCGCTTGGTGATGATCCGGCGGCGCTCGTCGCCGATGGACTTGCGGCCCATCAGCAGGCCCGCGCCGATGGAGATCGGGTTCAGCAGGGTGAACCCCACCAGCGTGCCGAGCATGCCGAACATCAGCACGCCCATGTAGCCGCCCTTGACCCCGGTCAGCAACCTCTTCCCGACCCCCAAGGTCTCGCTCTCCCGCACGGTCATCGTGCGCACGGACCGCAACGCGTCCGACGGCTCGATGCGCAGTGCCGGCAGCAGGTGCGCGCGCTCCTCGTCGAAGTGCTCGGCGACGCGCTGGGCCAGCCACCGGGCCCGCTGGGTGGCCCACACGTAGTTGGCCGACGCCGCGGAGGTCGCGGACTGCTCCACCCAGCTCTGGAACTGGTCCCAGGTCCTGGTCGGGTCGCCGCCGTTGACGATCGCCTCCTCGGCGTCGCGGACGATCTCCCGCAGCCGGTCGCGCAGGTCGTAGTCGATGTCCGCGTTGAGGTCGGCGACCCCGTCGTTGAGGGTCTGCTGCCAGCGCGCGGACCGCTCCTTCAGCCCGGCGGCCCGCTGCTCCGCGGCGGTCAGCCTGCTGATGACCTCCTGCACGCGCTCCGGGTTCTCCTGCGTGGACTCCTCGGTGCGCAGCGCGCCGGCGACCTGCTCGGTCACCCCGAGCACGTCGTGCACGGTCGACCGGCGGGCCAGCTCGTCGGCCTTCGCGACGACGTCCTGGCGCAGGTAGCGGACCAGCGGCGGGTAGCCGGACTCGGCGGACAGCTCGGCCCGCAGCTCCTCGTTCTCGGTGAGCAGCGCCTGCCAGCGCATGGTCGAGGACACGGTGAACAGCCGCGCCTCGATGCCGGCCCGGGCGAGGTGCCCGCGGTCGAGGTCGGCGATCGTGCGCCAGTCCGGGTACAGGTCGGTCTTGGTCAGCACGCACGCCACGTTCGGGCACACACTGATGGCCTGCCGCAGGAACTCGATCTCCGGCGCGGTGTACTCCTGCGAGGCGTCGGACACGAGCAGCACGGCGTCGGCGGCGGGCAGCGTGGCCATCGTCGCCGCGGCGTGCACGGAGCTGAGCCCGCCGACGCCGGGGGTGTCCACGAGCACGAGCCCGCCCGCGAGCACCGCCCGCGGCATGCCGATCTCGACCTGGCTCAGCCGCTCCCGGTTGCCGGGGTTGCCCGACTCCGACGCGTACCTCGCGATGTCCTCGATGGGCACGGGGATGCGCTGGATGTCACCGGTGTCGAGCACTCGGACCAGCGTCACCGACGGCGCGTCGGCGTGCTTGACCACGGTCGGCACCGCGGTCGACAGGTCGTCGAGCACCGGGCACACCGGGGCCCCGACCAGCCCGTTGACCAGCATGCTCTTGCCCTTCTTGAACTCGCCGACCACGAGCACGCGCACGTGGTCGGCGAGCAGCCGGTTCTTCGCCTGCCGCAGCCGTGCCTCGAGGTCGGGGCGCTCGTATCCCGCGAGCGCCCCGAGGGCGAGGTCCACCGCCTGCACCGGCTTCGCCATCGCCGCCATCGTCGTCACCTCACGCGATCGCGGCGTCGGCGTCGATCTCGGCGTCCGGCTCGTCGAGCTCCGAGGGGTCCTCGACGGGCTGGATGCTCATCTCGGGCTCCGTCCCGAACGGCACGTCCTCCGGCCCGGCCTCGACCGGGTCGTCGATGAACACCTCGGGGTCCTCGGCGGGCCCGTCGGCCGGGGTCTCGCCGGACTCGTCGGTCTCGTCGTTGAACGAGTCCTCGACGTTGATCACCTCGGTCGTGTCGTTGTCCTGGATGGCGATGACCTCGGTGTCGTTGTCGGAGTTGAACGAGTCGATGACGGTGGTGTCCCGGTCGTCGATGTCGAAGATGGTGAACTGCTGGTTCACGTCGCCGACCTCGGTGTGCTGGCTCTGGTCGATCTCGAAGGTCGTCGTCGTGTGCCGGATCTCCTGCACCGGGTCGTTGTGGCCACCCGAGCTGGAGCCGCCGTGCCGGGGATGGGCCGAACCGCTGTCGCTCATCATCAGCTGCGCGTCCCGGACGTCGGCGGCGGTGACCGACTCGAGGCCCTTGTCGGCGAGCAGGCCGTCCGGGTCCCGCTCGAAGTCCATCCGGGTCTTCTCGTCGCGCATCAGGCTCATCAGGAAGTCGATGAGCGCGGGCATGGACGTCATGGCGATCCCTCCACAGTGGATCAGAAATGGTGCGTGGCCGGGGCGCGCTCAGTGAGGGCTTCCGACGAGCGAGGGTGGGCCGGAGGTCTGCCCGAGGAGTCGGCGTCGCCAACCGCCGCGGTCAGATCGGAGTCGTGCCTCCGGCTTCGCCCTCACCGGGAATTGGCACAGCAGCCCCGGCCACCCACGCCTGGGTCACAAGGACAGGTCGAGGTCGTCCAGTCGGGACTCGATCTCGTTCTCGATGTCCGCCTCGAAGTCCTGGTCCTGGTCGTTGTCCGCGTCCTGCACGGTGGTCTGGTCGGTGTCGAGGTCCGCGTCCTGGTCGCTGTCCAGGTCCGCGTCCTGCTCGTTGCTCTGGTCGGCGTCGACGTCGACGTCGGACTCGGCGTTGCCACCGGCGCCGCCGCCGGCGTCGGCGTTGCCACCGTCGCCCGCGTTGCCGCCGTTGCCCCCGACACCCACGCCGTCACCGGCGGTGCTGTTGCCGAAGTTGACGTTGACCTGGCCGGACTGGCTGATCGGGCCGCTGTCGCCGCCGACCCCGAAGCCGCTGCCGCCGTCGGCGCTGCCGCCGTTGCCCCCGAGCGCGATCCCGCCGTTGCCGCCGTCGCCCGCCTCGGTGTCGGTCACCGTGGTGGTGTCCTGGTCCTGCTCGGACCCTTGCGCCGCGGTCTGGTCGTTGGCCTGGTCGGCGGTCTGCTGGGCGACCTCGGCCGCCTGCTGCTCCTGGGTCGAGTCCTGGTCGAGCACCGCGGTCAGGTCGACGTTCGCGACGCTGTCGAGGAAGTCGCTCAGGTTGATGGGGACTGGGTTCGTCATTGTGCACTCCTGGTTATCTGGTGAGGCGCAACGACTCCCGTGGCGCCTACCGGAGCGTTCGTCCGGCTGACACCAAAGTTAGGTTCGCCGGCGGGCCCTGCCATCCGGGCGACCACCTGTTCGTGTCGTGCCTGGTACCGGGGTCGGCGACGGGGGCGCCGGACGGACTACGGGGTTTTCCCTGTACCCCGAAGATTCTTTTGAACCAAACCGTCCGCGTTTCCGTATCGAATCCGATTGGGCTGGTAGAGCGAGAGGGGAAAGCGCGATGTCCTACCAGATAGGAGTCGATTTAGGGGCAACATTCACCGCCGCGGCGGTCTGCCGCGCCGGACGCGCGGAAGTGGTGCGGTTGGGCACTCGGGCCGCGTTTCTGCCGTCCGTGGCCGGGGTCGGCCCGGACGGATCCTTGGTGCTGGGGGAGCTCGCGGAGTCGGGCAACGTGGTTCGGCAGTTCACCCGCCGGGTCGGTGACGACACTCCGTTGCGGCTCGGTGCCGTGACCGTGACCGCGGAGGCACTCGCCGCGAACTTCGTCTCGCACGTGGTCGCCACGGTCGCCGCCCGCGCGGGTGGCGCGGCCACGCGGGTGGCGCTGACGCATCCGGCCGGCTGGGGGCAGCACCGGATCGCGTCGCTCCGTGCGGCGTTGTCGGCGCAAGGGCTGGGCGCGACGGTGTTCCTGTCCGCGGCGCAGGCGGCCGCGCAGGCCCACGCCGACCGGACGCCGGTGTCCACCGGCGAGCTCGTGGCGGTCTACGACCTGGGCGGCACCGGCCTCGACGCGGCCGTCGTGCGCAGGCTCGCCAACGGCGAGTTCGCGCCGGCCGGCCGGCCGGAGGAGCTCGACCCCGGCGGCCTGGACTTCGACGAGCTCGTGTTCGAGCACGTGCGCACCGCTCTGGGGGAGCAGTGGGCCGCGCTGGACGCTACCGACCCGGCCGTCCTGACCGGCGTCGCCCGGCTGCGCCGGGAGTGCGCGCTGGCCAAGGAGGCGCTCTCGGCCGACACCGACGTACAGGTCCCGGTGGTCCTGCCGGGCATCGACACCCGCGTGCGGCTCGCCCGCGCCGAGTTCGAGGAGCTGATCCGTCCCTCGGTCGAGGAGACCGCCGCGACGTTGGTCCGCGCGATCGGCTCCGCCGGGGTCGAGCCGGAGGAAGTGACCACCGTGCTGCTGACCGGCGGTTCGGCACGGATCCCGCTGGTCACCCAGGTGGTCTCGGAGATCCTCGGCCGGCCGGTCACGGTCGCCGCGGACCCCAAGGGCGACACCGCGGTCGGCGCGGCCCTCGCCGTGGGCGGCCTCGAGGCGGACGTGCCGGCGGCCCGACCGCAGTCGGAACCGACCCGCATCGCGCTGCGTGCCGCGCCGCACGAGGGCGAGAACCTGCCGAGCCCGCCCCGCCCGCCGGTGCCGGTCGGCCCGCCCGCCACGGAGAAGCCCGGCCCCTTCGGCCTGCGGCGCTCGGTCGCGGCCTCGGCGGCGACGTTCCTCGCGCTCGTGGTGGCCGGCGGCATCGCCCTGGGCAGCCACTACTTCGGGCCGAAGGACGCGGATGCCGACATCGACCCCGCCGGCACGATCGAGAGCACCGAGCGGTCGGACCCCACCACGCCGCCATCCCCGACGACGACCGCGCCGAACTCACCGCAGGAGCCCACCGAGACGCCCCGGCGTCGCCGGACCCAGGAGCCCCAGCAGACCGAGCAGACCGAGCAGACCACGAGCGAGCCGACCGAGACCACGACCACGACGCCCCCCGAGCCCACCCCGAGCGAGCCGCCGACCACCACGGCGCCGAGCGCGCCGGACGGCCCGGAGGACACACCCGCCGAGCGGTCGGCGGACCCGAACCAGCCTGGGGGAGACCGATAATGATCGCGACGGAGTTATCCAGACCGACCCACGACGACCCACGATCGGACGGCGTGCTGGCCGACCGCGCGTGGCGGGCCGGTGACATCGCGGCCGCGATCGAGGCGGCCGACCGGGCGCTCGCCCGCGGCGTGGACCCTGACGGCCTCGCCGCCGGGGTGGCCGCGGCGGCGACGGCCGCCGACGGCGCGCTGCTGGACGCGGCCGACCGCTGGCGCGGCGTCGCGTCCACATTGGACGGTGTGCCGGGCGCGCTGGCCGGTGGCCGGGCCGCGCTCGCCGCGGGCCTGGTGGGCGACATCGAGACCGCCGAGCGTGACCTCGACGGCGCGCGCGGAATGGTGCCCGGTGCCGCGCCTCGCGGGCTCAGCGTCCTGTTCGACGGCGTCAGCGCGACCCTGGCCGCCACCCGCGGCGAGTTCGAGATGGCCGCGCGCCGGCTCGCCGGGCTGGCCGTCGCCACCGTGCCCGCCGACCCGATGGCCTCCGAGCGGTGGGCCGACCTCGCCGTGACGGTCACCGCCGCCGGCGGCAACGACCCGGTCGCGTGGGACATGCTGACCGCGCACGCAGACCGCCCGTTCACGACCCGGCGGAGCCTGCTCAAGGCGTGGCTGGACCTGCGTGCCGGCCGGCTGGCCGACGCCCGCGCGGGGCTCTCGGCCGCCAGCGGCACGCCGATACTGCGCCGGGACGCCGTGCTCGCCGCGGCGGTCACCGTCGGCCTGGCCCGGCGGGCCGGCGACGACGAGGCGTTGCGTGCCACCTGGCACCGGGTGGCGCCGGTGGTGGCCGGCGCCGACGTCGAACTGCTGTTGCTCGACGCGTGGGGCGAGCTGTCGGTCGGTGCGGCGCTCGTCGCCCCGGTCGAGAAGGACACCATCGTGGCGATCATGGCTGCGGCGGTGAGCCGGGCCGGCGGGCCGCCGTGGGGTGCGGCCACGCTGGCCTGGTGGTCGCTGCAGCGGGCGGTCGTCACCGGTGAGGCGGGCGAGGCGGCGGCCGCCGCCGACCGGCTCACCGCACTCGCGGCCGACGACGAGAGGTTCGCGGTCCGCGCGGCGGTCGCGGGGGCGTGGGCGTCGGTCCTCGGCCGCACGGTGCCGCCGCCACCGAGCGGGCCGTGGTGCGGGCGGCCGCGGCTGCGACCGCCAC
>NZ_WHTD01000158.1 GCF_009379765.1 Actinophytocola sp.
CGACGCCGCCCGCACGTCATAGGCCCGCACCTTCGCACCCAACCGGCGCGCGGTCGCGATCGCCTGCAGACCCGCCACACCCGCACCGAGCACGAGCACCTTGGCCGGCGGAACCGTACCGGACGCGGTCATCGACAACGGGAAGAACCGCGGCAACCGCTCCGCGGCCACCAGCACCGCCCGATAGCCCGCGACGAACGCCTGCGAGGACAACGCATCCATCGCCTGCGCACGCGAGATACGCGGCACCAGCTCCATCGCCAACGCGGTCAGCCCGCTGTCGCGCAGCACCCGGACCAGCTCGAGCTCCTGCGCCGTCGGCAGGAACGAGACCGTGATCGCGCCCTTGGCGAGCCGCCGGGCCTGGGACGGCGCGAGCGGCTGCACGGACAGCGCGGCCGCGGCCCCGTCGAGTGCGTCCGCAGCCACCGTGGCGCCCGTGCCGCGGTAGTCGTCGTCGGTGAAGCCCGCGGCCTTGCCGGCACCCGGCTCGACCACGACCTCCTGGCCCGCGTCGGTCAGGCGGGACACGAGCCCGGGCACAAGCGCCACCCGCCGCTCGCCAGGCCTGGTCTCGCCAACGATGGCGATCTTCACAGCCTGCACTCTAACCTTGTCGGCCGGTTGCGGGTTGTGACAGTTTGGTCGCTATGCGAATTCGCCCGCGTCCCCTGCTCGCGCTGGCAACCGCCACGGCGCTGGCCCTCACGACGCTCACCGTTCCCGCGCAAGCCGCTCCCGCCGCCGCACCCATGCCGACGTCGTGGTGGCACGACATCGACCCGCGACCGTCCAATGAGGCCGTCGGCACGATCCTCGCCGACCTCGCGCACCGCGGCCACGGCCGGATCGACGTCCGCTCGATCGGCGAGACCAACGAGGGCAGGCCGGTGTGGGCCGCCCGGGTCGGGCACGGCCCGGTGCGCCTGCAGTACGTCACCCAGCAGCACGGCAACGAGCCGCTCGGCACGCCGGCCGCGATCGAGTTCCTGCGCACCATCGGCGTCGGGAACACGTTCTGGCACAAGTGGTTGCGCTCGCGGGTGACCGTCGACGTGGTGGTGCGCGCCAACCCCGACGGGCACGCGCACGACTGGCGCTACAACTACGACCCGACCGCCGACCCCGAGTACGGCGAGCAGGGCAAGGGCTACGACATCAACCGGTACCACAACCCGTCGATGGCGCCGGAGGACAACCCGGCACCCGAGGCGGCCCACATCCAGCGCGCGTACGCGGCGTTCGAGCCGCACATCGCGGTCGACTACCACATGCAGGGCCAGTACCTCGACGACGGCGGTCGGGAGATCACCGCGTCGCTGCTGTGGCCGACCAACCCCGGCGTCACGCCGGCGCTGGTGGACGCCGCCAAGCGGGTGACCGTGGTGGCCCAGCAGACGATCGACCACCTGGCCGGTGGCAACGTCAGCCAGTACCCCGGCGGCGACTACGAAGGCATCGCACGCAACGCCTACGGGCTCCGGGGCAGCGCGAGCGTCCTGTTGGAGCTGTCCGCGATGGGCGAGGGGCACGAGCAGGTCCAGATCCGTTCGGCGTACCTCGTGATGCTCGCGGTGGCCCAGACGGCGGCGGACGGATCGGCCAACCGGATCGACCCCGCACGCGCGGACGCGATCCCGCCGCGAGGTGAGCCGATCCGCGCGGTCGCTGTCGACAGTGGTGACTGACGTCCTACCGATGAGGTCGGGTTGACTGCCCGATGGGGTACAGGTCGCCCGCGGCCGGCATTCACGCTCGTCTCCAGTGCTCTACTCGCCGTAGTCGCCTGGAGAGGGGTGGGTTCGCGTGGCGAGGAAGTCTCGGCACCGACTGGTCGGCCGGCCGATGCGGGGCACGGGGTGGTTGACCGAGCACAGCGGCGAGGGGTCGCGCGGCCGGCACAGGCTGGTGCGACCGTCGAGTGGTCTGCTGGCGGTGAGCGCCGCGCTGCTGGCCGCGTCGGCGGCGGCGTCGACCGTGCCGGCCGACCCCGTTCCACCCGCGGAGCCCTCCCCCGCACCCGCGCCGTCGGCCTCGGCCTCGGCGGGTGCCGGTGGGAACACGCGACCGACCGCGTCGTTCCCAGCGTCGACGCGGGCGTCGGACGAGATCGTGCACGCCGCGTCGACCGGGATCGGGGTGGCCGGCATCCCCGCCACCGTGTTGGACGCGTACCGGCGGGCGGCCGAGCGGACGAACATGGTGCAGCCCGGCTGCCACATCCCGCTGGAGCTGCTGGCGGCGATCGGCAAGGTGGAGACCGGCCATGCCAGGAGCGGTCGGGTCGCCGCTGACGGCACGACGCTGACCCCGATCCTCGGCCCGGTACTGTCCGGCGGCCCGTTCGCGGCGATCGCCGACACCGACGGCGGCCTGCTGGACGGCGACACGGTGTGGGACCGGGCGGTGGGCCCGATGCAGTTCATCCCCGGCACGTGGGCGCGCTGGCAGGCGGACGGCAACGTGGACGGTCGGACGGACCCGCACAACGTGTACGACGCGTCACTCGCCGCGGCCCGGTACCTGTGCGCGGCCAACCGCGACCTCGGCACGCCGACCGGGCTGGACGCCGCGGTCCTGTCGTACAACCACTCGACGAGCTACCTGTCACTGGTGCGCTCGTGGATGGCGGTGTACCGGTCCGGCACGCTGCCGGTGGCCGCCCAAGCCGCGACGACCCCACCGGCCTCCACTCCGCCGGCCGCACCGTCGACGCCGCCGTCGACACCGCCACCCACAGCGCCACCGTCGACCCCACCCACAACGCCACCCACAGGGCCACCCACGACGCCGCCCGGCACGCCGCCCTCGGAGCCGCCGCCGACCGCGCCGCCCGTGACGGACCCGCCGAGCGAGCCACCGGTCACCGACCCGGCGGCCGAGCCACCGGCGACGGAGCCACCGGCGTCGACCCCGAGCTCCGGCCTGCTGTGCGGGGTGGGGAACCTGGTGGGCGGCTTGCTCGGGGCACCGCCGGACCCGGCCTGCTGACCCCGGCAACGGGTTCTGGGGGTTGGACTCGCGTTAGTTGCCGTCGCCGTTCTGGCCGTCTCGGCGGGGCGGGAGCATGCCCTGGCCCACCTCGGTGATCGTGGTGGCGGTCGCCTCGTCGTCGGAGGTGGTGGCGATGATCATCACGTCGTCGCCCTTCTCGATGCCGTCGGTCATCACGGTGTCGGCCTCGATCACGTAGGTGCGGGTGTAGCCGTCGTCGCTCTTCGCGGTGATCGAGGTGTCGCTGATCTCGGTCACCTCGCCGTTCTGGAACTCACCGTGCGGGGTGTCGGCCATCGGGCCGCCGATGATCGGGCCGGTACCCCCGCCACCGCGCGGCATCGTGCCGCCGCCGGGACCGCCGCCCGGGCCGGCGTCCTGGTCCGTCGAGCCGCTCGCCGCGTAGATGGCCACCCCACCCGCCGCCGCGATGCCGACCGCCACGGCGATCGCGACCACGGTCCGCCGGACCGTCCACTTCGGCCGGCCCGACGGCGGCGGCGGAGGCGGCGGCGCGCCCCACCCGGCGGGCGGCGGCTGCGGTGGCACGGGACTCTCCGGCGACGGCTGCCCGGGCGCGCCGGGGACCGGCGCGGCGGGGCCGGCCTGCGGCTGCGCTGGCACAGGGGACTGCTGTTCGGCGTTCATGGCCCCAACCGTCGACCCCGTTCCTGTGGACCACCTGTGTCCGCCGTTGGCCCTCGCTGTGACCCGCTCGTCGCGCCGGTCGGGCGCACAGCTGATACACAGGATCCACACAGGCCGACCACACCGTGGCGGGTGAGGATCAGACCATGAAGAGCGAGCTGCGGCGGCCCGACGGCCGGCCGGTCCGGGTGCTCGTCGTCGATGACGAGGCCACCCTCGCCGAGCTCGTCTCGATGGCGCTGCGGCTCGAGGGCTGGGACGTGCGCAGCGCCCAGGACGGCCTCGCCGCGGTCCGCACCGCCCGGGAGTTCCGCCCGGACGCGGTCGTGCTCGACGTGATGCTCCCCGACATCGACGGGCTCGAGGTCCTGCGCCGCATGCGGGCCGACTCGCCCGCGCTACCGGTCCTGTTCCTCACCGCCAAGGACGCCGTCGAGGACCGCATCGCCGGGCTCACCGCGGGCGGCGACGACTACGTCACCAAGCCGTTCAGCCTCGAGGAGGTCACGCTGCGGCTGCGGGCCCTCATGCGCCGCACGGGCATCGCCGAGGCCACGGCAGGCGCCACGGTCGTCGTCGGCGACCTCTCCCTCGACGAGGACAGCCGCGAGGTGCACCGTGCGGGCGAGCCGGTCGACCTCACCGCCACCGAGTTCGAGCTGCTGCGCTACCTCATGCGCAACCCACGCCGGGTCCTGTCGAAGGCTCAGATCCTCGACCGGGTGTGGAACTACGACTTCGGCGGCCAGGCCAACATCGTCGAGCTCTACATCTCCTACCTGCGCAAGAAGATCGACGCCGGCCGGGCGCCGATGATCCACACCATGCGGGGTGCGGGCTATGTCCTCAAACCGGCAGGCTGAGTGCTGTGGCACCGGGTAGTGGCCTCGAGACGTGGCCGCTGCGCCGGCGGCTCATCGCCGAGCAGGTCATCCTGCTCGCCATGGTGTGCGTGGTGATCGTGGCGGTCACCTTGCTGGCGCTGCAGGCCGTCCTGCTCAACCAGCTCGACGAGCGGGTCGCCGAGGCGAGCGCCCGCTCGCTCGGGCCTTCCGGGCCCGGCACGGAAGGCCGCCCCGGTGGAGGGCAGCTCGCGCTGATCGACAAGCAGGGTCCGGACACCGTGTCCGCGCACGTCGTCGGCGACCAGGTGACCTCCGCCGAGGTGCTGGCCAGCACCGGCGAGATCCGCGGCGTGCCGGCCGCCGACTACCCGGCCCTCCTCGCCCTGCCGGTCGACGGCAAGGTCTACACGCACGACTTCGGCGACCTCGGCGAGTACCGGCTCATGGCGGTCCGGCCGACGCCCCGGGACGTGGTCATCACCGGGCTGCCGATGTCCGAGGTGGACGACACGCTCCTGTCGACCGGGCTGATCCTCGGCGGGGTCGCGCTGGTCGGGCTGCTCGCGGCCGGCGGCGCGGGCGCGTTGATCGTGCGGCGCACCCTCCAACCCCTCCAGGACGTGGCGCGCACCGCGGGCCGGGTGGCGGAGCTACCCCTGGACCGCGGCGAGGTCGCCATCGCCGAGCGAGTTCCCGCGCGCTACACCGATCCGCGCACCGAGATCGGGCAGCTGGGGCTCGCACTCAACCGGTTGCTCGGGCACGTCGACAACGCGCTCACCGCCCGGCACGAGAGCGAGACCCGGGTGCGCCAGTTCGTCGCCGACGCGAGCCACGAGCTGCGCACCCCGCTCGCCGCCGTCCGCGGGTACGCCGAGCTGGTCCGCCGCGGTGGTGACGCGACACCCGAGGTGGCGCACGCGATCGGCCGGGTCGAGTCCGAGGCCGCGCGGATGACCACGCTCGTCGACGACCTGCTGCTGCTGGCCCGCCTGGACTCCGGCCGGCCGCTCGATCACTCCACAGTGGACCTATCGCGGCTGGTGGTCGACGTGGTGAGCGATGCCCGGGTCGCCGGACCGGAGCACCACTGGCGGATCGAGCTGCCCGCCGAGCCGGTCACCGTCCCGGGCGACGACGCCAGGCTGCACCAGGTGCTGGCCAACCTGCTGTCCAACGCGCGCACCCACACCCCCGGCGGCACGACCGTCGCAACCAGACTGTCCACAACGGACACCGAGGTCGTGCTGTCGGTCACCGACGACGGGCCGGGTATCCCCGACGACCTGCTGCCGGAGGTCTTCGAGCGCTTCGCCCGCGGCGACTCGTCCCGCTCCCGCGCCGCGGGCAGCACCGGCCTCGGCCTCGCGATCGTGGCCGCGGTCGTGCAGGCGCACGGCGGTGACGTCGGCGTCGAGAGCCGCCCCGGCCACACCGAGGTCACCGTGTGGCTGCCGCTCACAGCCGCCGCACAGGAATGACAAAGCCGGCGCCCAGCGCCGGCGGCCAGCGTGGCCGGTATGACCACGCTCGCCCGTGCCCGCCTTCGCCCTGAGTCCCTCGCGCTGCCGACGTTGTTACTCGGCGCCGCGCTGCTGTACCTGTGCGGGCTCGGCGCCTCCGGCTGGGCGAACGCCTACTACTCGGCCGCCGCGCAGGCCGGCTCGATGGACTGGCAGGCCTGGCTCTTCGGCTCGACCGACCCGGCCAACGCGATCACCATCGACAAGACGCCCGCCTCGGTGTGGGTGATGGGCCTGTCCGCGCGGCTGTTCGGGGTGAACGCGTGGAGCGTCCTGGTGCCACAGGCGCTGTTGGGCGTCGCCGCGGTGTGGCTGCTGTACGCGACCGTGCGGCGGGTCGCGGGCCGGGCGGCCGGGTTGCTCGCCGGCGCGGTCCTCGCGCTCACGCCGGTCGCGGTGCTGATGTTCCGGTTCAACAACCCGGACGCGCTGCTCGTGCTCCTGCTCGTGGCCGCCGCCTACGCGGTGACCCGGGCGACCGGGGCGGCGTCCGGGCGCTGGCTCGTGCTGGCCGGCGCGTGCGTCGGGTTCGGCTTCCTCACCAAGATGCTGCAGGCGTTCCTGGTGCTGCCCGCGTTCAGTGCCGCCTACCTCCTCGCCGCCCCGGCGACGCTCGGCCGCCGGCTGGCCCATCTCGCCGCGGCGACCGGCGCGGTGATCGTCTCGAGTGGATGGTGGATCCTGCTCGTGGCGCGGTGGCCCGGTTCGCGCCCTTACATCGGCGGCTCGCAGACCGACAGCGTGCTCGAGCTCGCACTCGGCTACAACGGGCTCGGCCGGCTCACCGGTGACGAGGTCGGCAGCGTCGGCGGCGGTGGCTGGGGCCGGGCGAGCTGGGCGCGGCTGCTCGGCGCCGAGATGGGCAGCCAGGTCGCGTGGCTGCTGCCCGCGGCGGTCGTGCTGCTGGCGGCCGGGCTCTGGCTGACCCGCCGGGCGCCCCGCACCGACCCGACCCGCGCGGCCCTCCTGCTGTGGGTGGCTCGTGGTCACCGCGCTGGTGTTCAGCTACATGAACGGCATCATCCACGCCTACTACACGGTCGCGCTCGCGCCGGCGATCGGCGCGCTGGTCGGGGTCGGCGCGATCCTGTTGTGGCGCAGGCGATCCGACCCGCTGGCCGCGGCCGTGCTGTCCGGTGTGGTCGGGTTGGCCGCGGTCGAGGCGTACGTGCTGCTCGGCGACCCGACGTGGACCGCGCTGCGGGTGGCCGTGCTCGTCGGCGGCTTGGCGGCCGCGGCGCTGCTGCTGCTCGCGGCCGACCTGCCGAACCGGGCGCGCCAGGGCGTGGCCGCGCTCGCCGCCGTCGCCGCGCTCGCCGGGCCGGCCGCGTACTCGCTGGCCACCGCCGCGACCCCGCACACCGGCGCGATCCCCTCGGCCGGTCCGGCGGTCACCGGTGGCCCGGGAGGCGGCGGTCCGATCAGGCCGTTCGGCGGGGGCACGGGCGGGGGCATGGGTGGTGGCATGGGTGGTGGCATGGGCGGCCTGCTCGACGCCGCCACACCCGGCGACGACCTCGTCGCGCTGCTGCGGGACAGCGGCGGCCACCGGTGGGCCGCGGCGACCGTCGGCTCGAACAACGCGGCCGGCTACCAGCTCGCCTGCGGCGTCGCGGTGATGGCGATCGGTGGCTTCAACGGCACCGACCCGTCCCCGACGCCGGCCGAGTTCCAGCAGTACGTCCGATCCGGACAGATCCGCTACTTCCTCGGCGGCGGCGGCACATCCGGCACGTCGACCGGCGGTAGCGACGCGGGCCAGGAGATCGCCGGGTGGGTCGCCGACAACTACGCGGCGACCACCGTCGACGGCGTCGCCGTGTACGACCTCGGGCGCGCCTGATGCTCACAGCCTGCGCACAGCCGGGACACACAGCCGGCCCAGCGAACCGGCCGACCGTGGAACCCATGACGCTCACGCTGCCCGGCACCACCGACCGCGGGCCCATCGTGCCCGATGGCGAAAGGCCCGTCCTGGACGTCGTCATCCCGGTGCACAACGAGGAGCGCGACCTCGACGGCTGTGTCCGCCGGCTGCACGCCCAGCTCCGCGACCACTTCCCGTACCGGTTCCGGATCACCGTCGCGGACAACGCGAGCACCGACCGCACGCCGGCGATCGCGCGAGGCTTGGCGGCGGAGCTGCCCGAGGTGACCGCCGTGCACCTGGCCGAGAAGGGCCGCGGCCGCGCGCTGCACGCGGCCTGGTCGGCGTCCGACGCCCCGGTGCTCGCCTACATGGACGTCGACCTGTCGACCGATCTCGCCGCGGTGGCGCCGCTGGTGGCGCCGCTGCTGTCCGGGCACTCCGACGTCGCGATCGGCAGCCGGCTCGCGCGTGGCGCCCGGGTCGTGCGGGGGCGGAAGCGGGAGCTGATCTCGCGCGGCTACAACCTGCTGCTGCGCGGCACACTCGCGATCCGGTTCTCCGACGCGCAGTGCGGCTTCAAGGCGATCCGCGCGGACGTGGCCGCCCGGCTGCTGCCGCACATCGCCGACACCGGCTGGTTCTTCGACACCGCTGCTCGTGCTGGCCGAACGGGCGGGGCTGCGCATCCACGAGGTGCCGGTGGACTGGGTGGACGACCCGGACAGCCGGGTCGACATCGTCGCCACCGCGCTCGCCGACCTGCGTGGCATCCTCCGGCTGGCCCGCGCGCTCGCGACCGGCAGTGTCCCGGTCGGGCAGCTGCGCGCGCAGCTGGGTCGCCGCGACCCGATCCCGGGCGTACCACCGAGTCTCGTGCGCCAGCTGGTCCGGTTCGCCGCCGTCGGGATCGCCAGCACGCTCGCCTACCTGCTGCTGTTCTCGTTGCTGCGCAAGGGAATGGGCGCGCAGGCTGCCAACTTCCTCGCGCTCGGCCTGACCGCGGTCGCGAACACGGCGGCGAACCGGCGGTTCACCTTCGGCGTGCGCGGCCGGCACCTCGCCGGCCGGCACCAGTTCGAGGGCCTGCTCGTGTTCGGCCTCGGGCTGGCGCTCACCAGCGGCTCGCTGGCCGTCCTCACCGGACTGACCGCGCCCGGTCGCGCGCTCGAGCTCGCGGTCCTCGTGGCCGCCAACCTCACCGCGACCGTCCTGCGCTTCCTGCTGCTCCGCGGCTGGGTGTTCCACCCGCGCCGCCAGACCCCGAGGAGCCCGCGTTGACCGCCACTCTCGCCCCGCCCGCCCCCGCCGTGCCGGCGACCCCGCGCCCGGCGACCCGGCACCGCCCGCTCGGGTGGCTGATGCTCGCCGGCACCGCGGCGCTGTACCTGTGGAACCTCACCGCGTCCGGGTGGGCCAACAGCTACTACGCGGCCGCCACCCAGGCCGCCACGCGGAGCTGGAAGGCGTGGCTCTTCGGCTCGCTCGACGCCGGCAACGTGGTCACCGTGGACAAGCCGCCCGCGTCGCTGTGGCTGTCCGGGTTGTTCGGGCGGGTGTTCGGCTTCTCCAGCTGGAGCGTGCTCGCCCCGCAGGCGCTCGCCGGGGTCGCGTCGGTGTTCCTGCTGTACGCGGCGGTGAAGCGGGTCGCCGGGCCGGCCGCGGGTCTGCTCGCCGGCACCGTGCTCGCACTGACCCCGGTGGCGACGCTGATGTTTCGCTACAACCTTCCGGACGCGCTGCTCGTGCTGCTTCTGGTGGGTGCCGGCTACGCGGTGACCCGGGCGACGGAGACGGCGAGCTCGCGGTGGCTCGCGCTGGCCGGCGCGCTGGTCGGGCTGGGCTTCCTCACCAAGATGCTGCAGGCGTTCCTGGTGCTGCCCGCGTTCGGCCTCGCCTACCTCCTCGCCGCGCCGACCTCGCTGCGGCGCAGGGTCTGGCACGTCGTGCTGGCCGGCATCTCGGTCGTCGGGTCGGCCGGCTGGTACGTCGCGCTGGTCGCGTTGTGGCCGGCCGGTTCGCGGCCCTACATCGCGGGGTCGACGAACGACAGCCTGCTGGAGCTCGCCCTCGGCTACAACGGGCTGGGCCGGATCTTCGGCGGCGACGGCAACCCCGGTGGCGGTGGCGATGGCGATGGCAACGTCGGGTTCGGCGGCGCCTCCGGGCTCGGCCGGATGTTCGGCGCGGCGTTCGGCACCGAGGTGTCCTGGCTGCTGCCGGCCGCGATCGTCGCGCTGGGCGCGGGCTTCTGGTTCACCCGGCGGGCGCCGCGCACCGACCCGACCCGCGCCGCGCTGCTGCTGTGGGGTGGCTGGCTCGTGCTGACCGGGCTGGTGTTCAGCCTGATGGGCGGGATCATCCACCCGTACTACGCGGTGGCGCTGGCGCCGGCGATCGGCGCGGTGGTCGGCGTCGCGGGCGTGCGGCTGTGGACCGGGCGGACCAACCGGCCGGCCGCGGTGGCGATGGCCGCGATGGTCGCCGTCACCGCGGTGTGGTCGTTCATCCTGTTGGACCGCACCGACTCCTGGCTGCCGTGGCTGCGCTGGGTGATCCTGGCCGGCGGGGTCGTGGTGGCGACCGGGCTGGCGCTCGGCGGCGGGCGAGCGGGCCGGTGGGTCGCGACCGCCGGGGTGGTCGTCGCGCTGGCCGGCACCGGCGCGTACTCGGTGGCGACGGCCGCGCGGACGCACACCGGCTCGATCCCGCTCTCGGGCCCGGCCGGGGCGGACGTGGGTGGCCTGCGGATGGCCGGCCCCGGCGACCTGACGAGCGACGGGCTGACCTCGTTGCTGGCCGCGACCGACACCACGTGGGCCGCGGCGACGACCAACGCCACGAGCGCGGCGGACATGGAGCTGGCCAGTGGCAGGCCGGTCATCGCGGTCGGCGGCTGGAGCGGCAGCGACCCGGCGCCGACCCTCGCGGAGTTCCAGCAGTATGTCGAAAGTGGACAGGTCAGCTACTACGTCGGCGGCATGGGCGGCGGTCCGCGGGGAAGCTCGGAGATCGCGGAGTGGGTCGCGGACAACTACGAGTCGACGGCCGTCGGCAACCAGACGGTGTACGACCTCCGGTGAGCGGACCGGGTCCGGTTCGTCCGGGGTGCGCGGGGTTTGGCACAGTACTCACGTGACGAGCACGGCGGTGCGGCCGGATCCCCAGCCGGACCCGACGCCGGAACCCGACGAGGTGACTGCCGCCCCGGCGGGCCCGCCGGCGTGGCGCCTCGCCGCGCGGCGGTTCGTCACGGGGCACTGGCTGCCGAGGCTCGTCACGCTGCTCGCGGTGGTCCCGGCCGTCGGCACCCTGCTGGACGTCGCGGGCGCGGGACGCCTGCAGCACATCGACTACCTGTACCAGCTGACCCGCATCACGAACCCGGACGGCACGCTCAAGGCGTTCGACCTCGCGAACTACCTGTCCAACGAGCACATCCTCGGGCTGCCGTCGCTGGTCTACTGGGTCAACATCGAGCTGTTCGCCGGCGACAACCGGACGCTGGGCGTGTTCGTCGTGGCGGTGGCCGGTCTCACCGTGCTGGCGCTGCGCGCGGCGCTGCCCGCGACCCTGTCGCCGCTGGTGCGGGCCGGCATCGTGGCGGGCGGCTCGGCGCTGGTCTTCAGCCTGCACGGCCTGTGGAACTACACCAGGGCGATGAGCGGAACGGCATGGCTGACCGCCAACCTGATCGTCGTCGTGGCGCTGCTGCTGGCGGTGCGCGGCCGGTGGTGGCCCGCCTGGGGCCTCGCGCTGCTGGGCAGCGTCACGTACGGCACCGCGTTCGCGGTCTGGCCGGTGTTGGCGCTGCTCGCGGTCGTGCGGCGGGAGCCGGTGTGGAAGCGGCTGCTGCCGCTGGCCGCGGGCGGCGTGATCGTCGCGGTGTGGCTGGCCTACCGGCCGTCGGCCCCGCTGGCCGGCGCCCCGACCACCGACCTCGGCAGCCTGCTGTACTACTTCCTCGCCATCGTCGGCAAGCTGTGGACGGCGGACAGCGGCGGGATGGCGGCGCTCGCCGGCGCGGTGATCCTCGGCATCTACGCGGCGCTGGCGTCCAGCAAGGTCGCGCGCGAGCCGGGGCTGTGGTTCTGGTGGGCGCTGGCCTGCCACGCCTTCCTCGGCGCCGGGATGATCGCGATCGCCCGGGTCGACTACGGCGGCGAGGTCGGCATGGACACGGCCCGCTACACCTCGATATCGGTGCTGATGTCGCTACCGGCCATCGTGCTGCTGGCCACCGTGGTCCACCGCCGGGCGGACCGGGCCGGCTACAAGATCGCCGCCGTGACGCTCGTCGCCGGCATGCTCGGCTACGCGCTCGGCGCGCCCGACGCCGTGGCGGAACGGGCGGCGGACAAGGCGCACCACGTGGAGGCCGTCGCCATCCGCGGGGGGTTCAGCGACGCGTATCGACGGTATCCGCTGGCGAGCGACCTCGTGCCGCGGTTGCGGGCGATGGGCCACTACCCGTTCACCGACGACTTCACCCTCGGCTGCGGCGGCCCCGAGCTCGGTTCGGTGCTGGACCGCGACGCGATGACGCCCCTGCTTCCCGCGCGGGGCAACAAGAGGCCGAAGCACGCGGCCGGTGCGGTGGAGTGGGTCGAGCCGCCCGACCCGGCGCCCTTCTTCCACGGAAAGGCGGTCCCCGTCTTCCACGGCTGGGCCGCCGACCGCGCCGACCCGGTCCGCTGCACCGTGATCGTGGACGGCGCGGGCAAGGTGGTCGGCGGCGGTGTGAGCGGAATCGTCCGCGCCGACGTCGCCATGCGGTACGCCGGAGTCGCCCCGAACTCGGGTTTCGCGGTGATCGGCCCGGTCGACGACGACAGCCGGATCGTCGTCATCCAGGACAGCGGCGCGATGCGCTGGCTGCCGGCCCGGATTCCCCCTCAGGTCCAGACGCGGCCGCCGAACCGCTGACAGGTCGGCTTTACCCGCCAACCCCAGCGGACGTTGCTCGTCGGAGTCGGCTCCGCCGGCACTGACGACCGAAACCTGGTCGGCGCAGCCGCCGCCGGCCCTCGGCATCGATCCAGGACCCGACCATTTCCTTGGCATCGACTTCCTTGGCATCGACGCGGAACTGCCACAAGACCCGGACGGTCACCAGCTGCCGCGGTGGTCGGGGATCGTCCAGATCAGCGGGACCGCCGCCACCAGGAGCACCGCCAGCACCACGAACGAGTGGGCCTGCGCCATCGCGGGGTTGGTGCTGTTCGCCATGACCGCGGTGGTCACCGAGATCGCGATGATCGCGCCACTCTGCCGGAACATGCCGCGCAGGCCGGCGATCGAGGCGATCTGGTCCGGGGCCAGCTGCAGCCCCGCGTTGTTCGACGCCGGCACGGACATCCCCATGCCGACCCCGGTGATGCCCGCCGCGATCGAGAGCCACAGGTAACCCGACATCCCCGGCGGCGGCACGGCCATCAGGAACAGGCCCACGATCAGGATGCCGAAGCCGATCAGCATCGGCAGCCGGTGGCCGAGGCGGCGCAGCGTCAGCACCGCCAGCGCGGCGACGCAGATCATCCCGATGGCGCGTGCGGTGAGCAGCGTGCCGGCGGCCAGTGGGTCGAGGTGGAAGCGCTCCTCGGCGTACAGCGGCACCAGCGCGGCGAACCCGATGGCCGCGCCGCCGAACAGGAGGTTGAGCACGTTCATCGCGCCGAAGCCTCGGCCGGCCAGGAACGCCAGCGGGATGAACGGCGCCCGGTGGCGCATCGTGTGCCGGACGAAGAACACGGCCGCCGCCACCGCACACAGCTCGGGCACCAGGAACCACGGGCTCGTGACCCCGCGGCCGAGGTTGGTCAGCCCGTACATCGTCGCCAGCATGAGGGTCGCGAGCAGAGCCAGGCCGCCGAAGTCGATCCGCTCCGCCGGCTTGCGCGGTGACTCCGCGATGAGCTTGGCCGACAGCACGAGCAGCAGGATCCCGATCGGCACGTTGACCAGGAAGATCGTCCGCCAGCCGAAGTAGTTGACGATGACGCCGCCGAGGATGGGCCCGACGATGCCGCCGATCGGGAAGATGCTGGTGAACATCCCCACCGCGCGGTCCCGGTGCCGGCCGAAGTGCTCGGCCACGATCCCGGTCGCCGACGGCAGGAACGCGCCGCCGCCGATCGCCTGCAACGCGCGCAGGGCGACGAGCACGTAGATGTTGTTCGCGAACCCGCAGGCCAGCGACGCCACCGTGAACACGCCGATGCCGACCAGGAACACCCGCTTGCGGCCGAGATGGTCACCCAGCTTGCCGGCCATCGGCATCGCGATGAGCTGGCCGAGCGAGTAGACCGTGATCGTCCAGCCGCTCCAGGTGAGCTCCGCGCCGAGGTCGGTCTGGATCGCGTTCAGCGCGGTGGCGACAATGGTCTGGTCGATCGACGCCATGAACAGCGCGAGCGCCACGACCGCGAACACGACGTGGCGCCGAGGCAGCGGCTCCGGGCCGTCCTGCTCCAGGCCGTCCTGCCTCGCTGCCCGGACGGGTGCGGCGGGGACATCTCCTCGTACGCTTTGTGTCCCCATAAACCACGATACTATTTGCTTGCCGACAAGCAATCAATCGACTGTGACCACTCCAACTTGGAGGCAGCGGTGGACGCCGAAGCAGTGACCAGGTTACGCAGGGTCATCGGGAAGCTGGCCCGGCTGCTCAACGCGTCGTCCTCGAGCGAGGGCCTGACCCCCACTCAAGCGTCGGTGCTCGGCATCGTGGCCTACCGCGGCCCGATCGGTCTGGCCGAGCTGACCGAGATCGAGGGCCTCAACCCGACCTTGGTGTCCCGGGTTGTGTCCAAGCTCGACGCCGACGGCTTGCTGAGCAGGCTGCCCGACCCGGCCGACCAGCGTGCGGTGCAGCTCGACGCCACCGACGCCGGGCGGCAGACCCACCAGCGGATTCTCGAAGCCCGCACGGAGACGGTCGCGAAGATCCTGGACGGCCTGTCACCGGACGTCAGCGACGCGCTGGTGGAGGCGCTGCCGGCGCTCGAGGCCCTCGCCGAAGGGCTGCGCACGAACCGGCGGTGACGGGTCTCACCGGCACACCTCAGCAGGGGTCGTCACCACCTCGACCGATCCTTGAGCCGACTTGGAGTCGGCAGGGCGAATCTCGCTTCGACGCCGAATGAACCAAGGAGGGTCGCCGTGACCGCTGCCGCGAACGCAGCCGGGACCGCAACCTCAGCCGAACCGGTCGAATGGGTGAGCTGCCGCCAGTGCCGCTCCCTGGTCTACGGCAAGCGGTTGAGCCGGAGTCTCCGAGTCTGTCCGGACTGTGGATACCACGGCAGGGTCAGCGCCCGCCAGCGACTGGACCAGCTGCTCGACCCGGGCACCGTGACCTTGCTCGACCTGCCGGTGCACTCCGCGGACCCGCTGGAGTTCACCGACTCCAAGCCCTACCCGGCCCGCCTGGCCGACGCCCGACGCAAGACCGGCCTGGCCGAGGCGGTGCTGTGCGCGAGCGGCAGCATCGAGGGAAACCCGCTGGTCGTGGCCGTGATGGACTTCGACTTCATGGGCGGCAGCCTCGGCGGCGCGGTCGGCGAGCTGATCACCCTGGCCGGCGAGACCGCCCTGGAGCGCGGCGTCCCGCTGCTGATCGCCACCGCGTCCGGCGGCGCCCGGATGCAGGAGGGCGCGGTCGCGCTCATGCAGATGGCGAAGACGAGCGCGATGCTCGGCCGGCTCGACGAGGCCGGCCTGCTCACGATCACGCTGGTCACCGACCCGACCTTCGGCGGCGTCGCGGCCTCGTTCGCGACGCTGTCCGACGTGATCATCGCCGAGCCCGGCGCCCGCCTCGGGTTCGCCGGCCGCCGGGTGATCGAGCAGACGATCAAGCAGACGCTCCCGCCCGACTTCCAGACAGCGGAGTTCCTCCTGGACAACGGTCTGATCGACATGATCCGGCCGCGCCAGGAGCTGCGCCCGACCCTCGCCCGGCTGCTGTCGATGGGCACCCCGGTCCCGCGGGACCACGCCGTCCCGGCCGGCGAGCCCGGCGAGCCCGGCGCCGGCGTGGCGGCCGGCGCGGCGGCGGGCGGGGCCACCGGCGGCGAGCCCTGGCAGGTCGTCAAGCGGGCCCGCGACCTCAACCGGCCCACGACGGCCGACTACTTCGGCCTGCTGCTCGACGACTTCGAGGAGCTGCGCGGCGACCGGCTCGGCGCGGACTGCCCGGCGATCGTCGGCGGCCTCGGGCGGCTGGCCGGCATTCCGGTGATGGTGATGGGCCACCAGAAGGGCCACACCGCGGCCCAGCTCGCGGCGCGCAACTTCGGCATGCCGACCCCGGCCGGCTACCGCAAGTCCGCCCGGCTGATGCGGCTGGCCGCCAAGCTCGGCATCCCGATCATCTCGCTGATCGACACCCCCGGCGCCTACCCGGGAAAGGAGGCCGAGCAGCACGGCCAGGCCATCGCGATCGCGGAGAACATCCGGCTGATGGCGTCGCTCCCGGTGCCGGTGGTCAGCGTGGTCACCGGTGAGGGCGGCAGCGGCGGCGCGCTCGCCCTCGGCGTCGCCAACCACGTGCTGATCTGCGCGAACGCGGTGTACTCGGTGATCAGCCCGGAGGGGTGCGCGGCGATCCTGTGGAACGACCCGGCGGCCGCGCCACGGGCCGCCGAAGCACTGCGGGTGACCTCGGCCGAACTGCTCCCGCTCGGCATCGTCGACCGGATCGTGCCCGAGCCGGACGGCGGCACCCAGGCGGACGACGTCACCGCCGGGCAGTACCTGCGTGCCGCGCTGCTGGACAGCCTGCGGGCGTTGCTGCCGCTCGAGGAGACCCGACTCATCGCCGACCGCCGGGCCAGGTTCCGCGCGTTCGGCGCCGGCCACTGAGCTGACCCCGAACCGACCACTGATCCGGGAAGGCAGGACATGACGCCCTTTGTGTCAACCTCAGCCAGTCGAGCAGCGGGGAACTTGCACGAACCGCGTGCTCGCCAACCGCGCCCAAGGGGAACGGGACGCGACCCAGCCGCCGGTACGCACCGAACCGGACGGCACCAACCCACGGTGACCACAAGGGTCAATTCCGGGGAGGCGGCCAGCGCATGACTCACCGACTCCCCCGCGCCGTGCACAACGCCAACGAGCACAACGCGTTCGACGAGCACGAGGCGGCCGACGCGCCGCAGTCCGTGGCGGACGTGCTGAAGGTCGTGCGGGAGACCGCGGCCGACCTGCTGGCGACGTCCCCGCGGCCGCCGAGCACGCTGAACGTGCGGGTGGGCGACGTGTCCGTGGAGATGGGCTGGGCGCCGCCGGCCGCCGCGCATGCGCCGGACGTCGCGGTCGCCCAGGTCGCACCCGTGGTGCCGGTCGTGGCTCCGACGGCGACCTCGCCGGTCGCGGCGCCGCCGTCCGGCCCGACGCTGAACGCGGCCACCGTCGGCACGTTCTACCGCTCGCCGTCGCCGGGTGCGCCGCCGTTCGTGGCCGAGGGTGACGAGGTCGCGCCCGGCCAGCAGATCGCGATCATCGAGGCGATGAAGCTGATGCTGCCCGTCGAGGCCGAGCGGGCCGGCCGCATCGAGGAGGTCCTGGTGGGTGACGGCGAGGGCGTCGAGTTCGGCCAGCCGCTGTTCCGCCTCGCCGCCGCGGAGTCCGAGCTCGCCGCCTGACGGCCTTCCGAGAGGTGCACGATGTTCGAGAAGATTCTGATCGCCAACCGCGGCGAGATCGCGGTGCGGGTGTTACGCGCCTGCCGCGAGCTCGGCGTCCGCACAGTCGCCGTCTACTCCACCGCGGACGAGGACTCGGCGGTGGTGCGGATGGCCGACGAGGCCGTGCGGATCGGGCCGGCACCGTCGCGGCAGAGCTACCTCAACGCCGCGGCGGTGATCGAGGCGGCCCGGATCACCGGCGCGGACGCGATCCACCCCGGTTACGGGTTCCTGTCCGAGGACTCCGACTTCGCCGAGGTGTGCGCGGCCGAGGGCGTCACCTTCATCGGCCCGCCCGCGGAGGTGATGGCCAGGCTCGGGGACAAGACCTCGGCGCGCGCCGCGATGACCGAGGCCGGGTTGCCGCTGCTGGCGGGCAGTGTCGAGCCGCTGGCCGACGCCGAGTCGGCGCGGCGGCTGGCCGAGGAGATCGGCTACCCGGTGATCATCAAGGCGGCCGCGGGCGGCGGCGGGCGCGGAATGTCCATTGTGGATATTCCGGCTGACTTCGCCAGGACCTACCAGCAGACCAAGGCCACCGCGCTGCAGCTCTTCGGCGACGGCCGGGTCTACGTCGAGCGGTATCTGCCGTCGGCGCGGCACGTGGAGATCCAGGTGCTGTGCGACACCCACGGCAACGCGATCCACCTGGGCGAGCGGGACTGCTCGGTGCAGCGGCGGCACCAGAAGCTGGTCGAGGAGACCCCGGCACCGGGGCTGCCGGCCGAGCTGACCGAGCGGATGGGCGCGGCCGCGGTGCGCGGCGCGCTCGCCTCCGGCTACGTCGGCGCGGGCACGTTCGAGTTCCTCGTGGACACCGAGAACGACTTCTACTTCATGGAGGTCAACTGCCGGATCCAGGTGGAGCACCCGGTGACCGAGGTGGTGACCGGCGTGGACCTGATCGCCGAGCAGCTGCGGGTCGCGGCCGGTGAGCCGCTGCGGCTGCGTCAGGAGGACGTGGTGCTACGCGGCGCGGCGATCGAGTGCCGGGTCAATGTGGAGGATCCCCGGCGGAACTTCGCGCCCGCACCCGGAACGCTCACCGAGTTCACCCCGCCCGGCGGCCCGTTCGTGCGGGTGGACACCCACGGCTTCACCGGCTACAAGGTGCCCGCTTCGTACGACTCGCTGCTGGCCAAGGTGATCGCGTGGGCGCCGGACCGGGAGCAGGCGATCGCGCGGATGCGCCGCGCGCTGGCCGAGTTCCGGATCGAGGGGCCGGGCGTGCACACGACCCGGGAGTTCCTCGACCAGGTGCTGGCCGACCAGGAGTTCGCCGACGGCAAGCACGACACCTCGCTGGTAGCCCGCCTGACCGAGGGATGAGGGGTCTTCACGTCTCCGCGGTGCCCCCAGTAACCTGATCGGTACCGATTGGGGGTTGGCGGATGGCGGGAACCGGCGCGGTGGCGCGCCGCACCTACGGCGGCCGATCGGCCGGCGAGCGGCGGGCGGAGCGCAGGGAGCGGCTGCTCATGGCGGGCCTGGAACGGTTCGGCACCGAGGGCTACACGGCGGCGTCGATCGAGAAGCTGTGTACGCATGCCGGGGTGTCCACGCGGAACTTCTACGAGGAGTTCGACGGCCGCGAGGACCTGCTGATGGCCCTGCACGACCGCATCATCGAGCAGGCGTTCCACGCGGTGGTCGGGGCGCTGGAGGACGCGGCGGACGCGCCGATCCGGGAGCGGTTCGCCCGCGCGGTGCGGGCGTTCGTCACCACCACGGCGAGCGACCCGCGGTGGGCGCGGGTGTCCTACGTGGAGGTCATCGGGGTCTCCAACGCCGTGGAGCGCCACCGGATCGCGTGGCGCGAGAAGTGGGCGGAGTTCCTGGTCGCGGAGGCCGAGCGGGCCGTCGGGCGCGGCGAGGCGCAGGCGCGGGACTTCCATCTGGGCGCGGTCGCGCTGATCGGAGCGGTGAACGAGTTGGTGCACCACTGGTCCCTGAGCGACGGCGAGCGCTCGCTGGACGACGTGATCGCGGAGATCGTGCGGATCGCGACGGCGGCGGTGACCGCGTCGTGACGACGACGTCGGTGGGTGCCGAGTCGAGCGCGGCCGAGCTGCTGCGGCGGCTCTCCGACGTGGCCTCCTCCTCCGCGGCCGAGGTCGGCGCCGCGGCCGCGTTGTTCGCCGACTGCGTCCGCGCCGACGGCGTGATCCAGGCCTTCGGCACCGGCCACTCGCAG
>NZ_WHTD01000145.1 GCF_009379765.1 Actinophytocola sp.
GCCGGTGGCGCAGGCGTGCGCCCAGAAGCCCGCGGTGTCGTGCACCGGGATGCCCTCGGTGATCACCACGCACAGCCCGATCCCCGCGTCGATCGCCTCGACCACGGCCGCCTTGGCGAACTTCGGCGGCACGAACACGACGGTGACGTCGGCGCCGGTGGCCGCCACGGCCTCGCCGACGGTGTTGAACACCGGCAGCGAGAGGCCGCCCTTGACGTCGGAGAAGTCCGCGGTCCGGCCGCCCTTGCCCGGGGTGACGCCACCGACGACGTCGGCCCCGGAGGCAAGCATGCGCCGGGTGTGCTTGGTGCCCTCGGCACCGGTCATGCCCTGAACGATGATCTTGCTGTCGTCGTTGAGGAAGATCGCCATCTCACGCCCCCTGTGCGGCAAGCTCGGCGGCCGTGCGCGCCGCGTTGTCCATGGTGTCCACCTGGGTCAGTCCGGGCAGGGCGGCGTCGGTGAGGATGCGCCTGCCCTCGTCGGCGTTGTTGCCGTCCAGCCGGACCACGATCGGCTTGGTGACGGCGTCGCCGCGGGACCCCAGCAGCTGGAAGGCCTGCACGATGCCGTTCGCCACCGCGTCGCAGGCGGTGATACCGCCGAAGACGTTGACGAACACACTGCGCACGTCGCGGTCGGACAGGATGATCTCCAAACCGTTCGCCATCACCTCAGCCGAAGCACCGCCGCCGATGTCGAGGAAGTTCGCCGGCCGCACCCCACCGAGATCCTCACCCGCGTACGCCACAACATCCAACGTGGACATCACCAGGCCCGCGCCGTTGCCGATGATGCCGACCTGCCCATCCAGCTTGACGTAGTTGAGATCCTTCGCCTTCGCCGCCGCCTCCAACGGGTCCTCCGCGTCGACATCGACGAGGTCGGCATGGCCGGGGTGGCGGAACGCCGCGTTGTCGTCGAGGGTGACCTTGCCGTCCAACGCGATGACCTTGTCCCGCGGATCGCGCACCAGCGGGTTCACCTCGACCAGCGTGGCGTCCTCGGCGACAAACGTCTCCCACAGCTTGACCACGACCTCCGCGGCCTGGTCGGCGACGGCCTCCGGGAACTTGCCCGCGGCGACGATCTCCCTGGCCTTGGCCAGGTCCACCCCCACGATCGCATCAACCGGCACCTTGGCCAACGCCTCCGGACGCTCGACCGCCAGCTGCTCGATATCGATGCCGCCCTCGGCCGACGCCATCGCGAGGAACGTCCGGTTCGGGCGATCCAACAGGAACGAGAAGTAGTACTCCTCCGCGATGTCCGACGCCGGAGTGACGAGCACCCGGCGCACGATGTGGCCCTTGATATCCAGCCCCAGGATCGCCTCAGCCTTGGTCCGCGCGTCGGCGGGGTCGTCGGCCAACTTCACGCCGCCGGCCTTGCCGCGGCCTCCGGTCTTCACCTGCGCCTTGACGACGACGGTCTGGCCGAGCTCCTCGGCGACCGCGCGCGCCTGGTCCGGAGTGTCGGCCACGCTCCCGGGCAGCACCGGCACGCCGTGGGCCGCGAAGAGATCCTTGGCCTGGTACTCGTACAGATCCACTTCGACGGTCTCCTGATCTACGCTACGACGACTCGGTGGAGTGACCCCCGCGATTCAGGGGTTCGGCACGGAAGAAGACCCTAGCGACGTGCATGGACACCAGATACACGGCGTCCGGTGAGGTCCCTCACGCCCGGCCGCCGCGGGCCCGTTTGCCGACCGGCCGCTTGATCGTCTCGGCGGGCTTCTCCGCTGGTTTCTCGACCGGTTCCGGTTCCGGTTCCGTCATCGCCGGTGCCGGACCGGCGAGGGCGACGCCGGCGGCGACGAGGAAGGCGAGGCAGCAGGCCATGGCGAGCCAGGTGCCGGAGCCTGCCTCGGCGTCCGTGGTGCGGCCGCCGGTGAGCGGCAGCTCGAGCGCGTGGATGCCGACGACCGCCGCGGCGCCGAGCAGGAGCGCGGCCGCGCGAGCGGGCCGGGCCATGGTGGAGATCACGCCCGCGGCGATGACCACGAGCATGGCGATGACGAGGCCCCACGAGGTGAGCCGGAACTCCGACCAGATGCCGGGCGCGACGAAGTCCGGCGAGGTGACCATGGGGAAGCCGAAGGCGCCGACGCTGAACAGGATCGCGGCGGCCACCGGCGCGGCGACCGACATGTGCACTGTGCGCTCGGTGAGGTCGACGTCGTCGCGCTCGGCGCCGCCCGCGACCGCGGCACTGACCGCGGCCGCGGCCGCGATGACCACGGCTGCGGCGGCGAACCAGGCGCCGGCACCGATGTGGATCGAGTCGCTGATGCCGGAGCCGGTGAACGCGGCGTCGAGGGTGGCGGAGCCGGCGAGGACGACCGAGCCGAGGCTGACGACGAACGCCGGGCGGACGGTCGCGGCCCAGCGGTTGGTCAGGAGGGTCGCGCCGAGGAGGCAGACGAGCAGGCCGACCGGGATCAGCAGGCGGTTGGCGTAGGTCACGGGTTCGTCGAGCCCGTCGACGGCCAGCTGCGGCCCGAAGGCTCCGACGAGTGCGGCGACGCCGGCCAGGACGCCGAGGACTCCGGTCACCAGGTGGACCCGGCCGGCCTCGAGCTCCAACTCGGTGTCGTCCCCTGCGCTCGGGTCGCCCCCCGCCACGCCGCGGAGCACGAAGATCACGATCGTGAGCAGCGTGAGCGCGATGAGCGCGAGGTAGGGCCCGGGGCCGGGGCTCAGCCGGTCGACGGCCAGCCCGGCGACGATCGCCGGCAGCGAGACGGCGGCCGTGGCCGCGAGCACGCCGACGATGACCCCGCGGGCCACCGCGGGCCGCGCCGATCCCGCCGCGAACGCGCAGCCGGCCAGGACCGCGGCGACGACCAGGACGAGCCCCACCCGGACGAGGTTGGGGCTGTCGATGAGGTCGTGCCCGAGCAGGAAGGCGTTGTTCGACCGGAAGGGCGGCATGACCAGCCCGACGGCCGCGACCGTGGCGAGGGCGAGCGCCCAGCCCATGGCCCGGCTGCGGGCGTTGACCGAGGTAGGCCCGGCGTCGACCTCGAGCCCGTAGGCCGACCCCGGCGCGGCGCGAGCCCGGCCGGCCGCGAGCACGCCCGCGCCGGCGGTGGCGAGATGCCCGCCGAGGAGCAGCCAGAGCCCGGTGCCCGGGGTGAGCTGGGCAAGGCTGGTCGGCACGAGCAGCTCCGGCCGCGAGACGAGCAACCCGTCCTGCATGAACTGCAGGTCGACGATGGCTCGGCCGGGCGCGAGCAGCGCGGCGCCGGTGAGGACGCCCGCCCCGGTGAGCGCTCGTCCGAACTGGGTCAGCGCGACCGCGGTCAGCGGCGGCGCCACGGCGAGCAGCGCGAGCAGGGCCGTGCTGGCGAAGCCCTTGTCCGGCGAGTCCTGGACGACGCCGAGCGCCGTCCCGGCGATCAGGAACACCGCGCCCAGGACGGAAAGCCCCAGCGCGAGACGGAGTTGCGGCGGAGCGTCGGACCAGCCGAGCTGTTCGGCCTGCTCAACCTGGCGGGTCCGCCCGTACCCCGATGGGGCCGGTTCGTGCGGCGATCTGGTCCGCGAATTCATCGCCGAGAACGCTAGCAAGAGCGAGCACCACCGGTTGGCGGTGGCCAAGCCGCCACGCCGTTCGGCCCGCGGATGTCCCCGGGTGGAGCAACGCGCGCCGGCAACGCCCAGAGCGGTCGTTCAGGGCAGTCGTCCAGGGCATGGCAAGGCGCAACGAGGCGGGTCCGCGCCCCGAGATTCAGTAACGTGGATCACATCGATGAAGTAACCTCCATTTCACTTTGGGTGATCGTTGCTGGCCAGACAGCGTGCGACCACCACTCGAATGGCCGAGACGAATCCCGGAAGTTGCCCTAACCGCTTCCCCTTCGTTACTGTCCCCCGGTCCGTTGTCACAGTCCGGTCACGAAATGGGCAGGGTCGGCAACCTGAGTGCCGACCAGCCGGGATCCCCCGCCTGGCGCCCACGCCGCGCTCGTCCCCACGAGCAGGCGTTCGAGTCCGGACTCCCCGAGACGGAAGGGCAGGCCTTGGCTCGACACCGCTCCCCCGGCGGCGAAGACTGGGAGTGCGCAGCGCTTGAAGAAGCGATGGCAGAGCGCACCTCCATCCGCATCCGTGGTTCCCACAGGGTGTCCCCGCCGTCGTCCGCGTTGCGCGGACGCGTGGTCGTCGCGGCTGTTGCCGTCGGCGCGTTCGCCGCGGCCGCCGCTGGTCAGACGCTCAAGGCCGGACAGTCCCCCGATGTCGCGCCGATCGCCGACAGCAAGGACGCCTCCGCCGCCATCGGCATCGGTGGCGACTCGTCATCGGCGGCTCCCGACATCCTGACCGTCGCGAAGGTCAATGCGGCACCTCAGGAGTCGCAGAAGATCGCCGCGAGCGACCGGATCGTGCAGGCCCGCGCCGCGAAGCTCGCCGCGGAAGAGGCCGAGCGGAACCGGCCCAAGTACGTGAAGCCCGCCGAGGGCCGGCTGTCCTCGAGCTTCGGCTCCCGGTGGGGCACGACCCACTACGGCCTGGACATCGCCAACCGGATGGGCACCCCGATCGTGGCGGTGGCCGACGGCACGGTGATCGAGGCGGGTCCGGCCAGCGGCTTCGGCCTCTGGGTCCGCATCCAGCACGCCGACGGAACGGTCAGCGTCTACGGCCACATGGAATCCTTCTCCGTCTACGAGGGCCAAGACGTGCAGGCCGGCGAGCGCATCGCGAGCATGGGCAGCCGGGGCTACTCCACCGGCCCGCACCTGCACTTCGAGATCTGGGACGCCGACGGCATGAAGGTGAACCCCCAGCCCTGGCTGGCCGAGCACGGCATCACCTTCTGATCGACTCCTCTCCCGGCAGCCCCGGCAGCCGGCGCACGAAGTAGGCGTGGGCGACCCGCCAGACGCCGCACATGGCGCCGCGACGCCGCCTGCCACAGCCACCGCAGCGGCCTCGTTCGGTGGGCTGGTGCTGGTCGAGCAGCGCCCGCCAGGCGGCGACCAACCGGCGTACCTCGATGGCGATCGTCCGCTGCCTGGCCGGCTCGCCGGCGGCCAACCCGTCGACCGCGTCCAGGTACCGGCCGACGCTCTCGGCGAACACCCGGAACAACATCTCGTCCACACCCAAGTTCCCCCTGCCTGGCCTCGTGAGCCCGTCGCGTGCGGGAGCGTGTGCGTCCCGTCGGTGTGGATTCAACCGGATGGCACCGACAATTTTCGCACAGACGTTCGGTACAGGCCAGGCCAACTCGAGAACCGGCCTGCGGGCTCAGGAAGTCAGAGCTTCACCAGGGGGACGCTGCCGATGAGCATCAGGCGGATGGTGCCCGCCGTGCCGAAGTCGATGGTGGCGGTGGCCCTGGGGCCAGCGCCGTCGGTGGCCACGACCGTGCCCAGGCCGTACTTGTCGTGGTTGACGCGGTCGCCCACGTCCAGCGACAGCGCCGGGGTGTCCTTCCACCCCCTGGCCGGCCCGAAGCCCGTCCGAGTGCCGTCATCGCGGGACCGGATCGCGTCGGAGCGACGCGAACCCCACGAGGTGGGCGCGCTCGGCGCGGCTCGCTCGGGCTGCACGCGGCGCCAGTCGACGAGGTCGGCCGGGATCTCGTCGAGGAACCGGGACGGCGGGTTGGTCATGGGCTGGCCCCACGCCGACCGCACGATCGCGCGCGAGAGGTAGAGCCGCTTCTGCGCCCGGGTGATGCCCACGTACGCCAACCGGCGCTCCTCGGCCAGCTCGGTCGGGTCCCCGAGGGCCCGCATGTGCGGGAAGATCCCGTCCTCCCAGCCGGTGCAGAACACCACCGGGTACTCGAGGCCCTTGGCGGTGTGCAGGGTCATCAGCGTGACGACGCCTGTCGACTCCGCGTCCGGATCGGCGTCGTCGGCGTCGGGGATCTGGTCGGCGTCGGCCACCAGCGACACCCGCTCGAGGAACGCCGCCAGCGAGCCCGGCTCGACACCCGTGTCGGGCGGCGGGTCCTCCACTCCGTCCAAGGCGTGGGCGAACTCGCGCGCGACGGTGACCAGCTCGGTGAGGTTCTCGACCCGGGTGGCGTCCTGCGGGTCGTCGCTCTCCTCGAGCTCCGTGCGGTAGCCGGTGCGCTCCAGCACCGCCTCCAGGACCTCGGCCACCTCGTGACCGTCGGCGACCAGCCCGCGCAGGCCGTCGACGAGCTCGACGAACCCCGCGATGGCGTTGCGCGACCGCGGGTTGAGCAGCGCCACCTTGTCCGCGACGGCGTCGCGCAGCGCGGCGTTGAACGAGATCCGCTCCTTGTCGGCGTGCGCGGACACGCACGCCTCGGCCCGGTCGCCGATACCGCGCTTGGGCACGTTGAGGATGCGCCGCAGGCTGACCGTGTCCTCCGGGTTGGCCAGGACCCGCAGGTAGGCCAACGCGTCGCGCACCTCGCGGCGCTCGTAGAACCGCACGCCGCCGACCACCCGGTAGGGCAGCCCGAGCCGCACGAAGATCTCCTCGAACACCCGCGACTGGTTGTTGGTGCGGTAGAAGACGGCGACGCCCGCGTAGGTGAGGCCGTCGCCGGCCTCCGTCGAACCGTCCATCAGCCGGTCGATCTCGCCGGCCACGAACGCGGCTTCGTCGTGGTCGTTGTCGCCGACGTAGCCGACGATCTTCTCGCCGTCGCCCAGTGCGGTCCACAGCCGCTTGTCGCGCCGGTCGGGGTTGCGGGAGATGACCGCGTTGGCCGCGGACAGGATGGTCTGCGTGGAGCGGTAGTTCTGCTCCAGCATGATCGTGGTGGCCTGCGGGTAGTCCCGCTCGAACTCCACGATGTTGCGGATGGTGGCGCCGCGGAACGCGTAGATCGACTGGTCCGCGTCGCCGACCACGCACAGCTGACCGGGCTCCATGCCGCCCGCACCCGTGCCGACGAGCTCGCGGACCAGCGTGTACTGCGCGTGGTTGGTGTCCTGGTACTCGTCGACCAGCACGTGCCGGAACCGCCGCCGGTAGTACTCCGCGACGTCCGGGTAGGTCTGCAGCAGCTCGACCGTGCGCATGATCAGGTCGTCGAAGTCGAACGCGTTGGCGAGGCCCAGCCTGCGCTGGTACTCGACGAACACCTCGGCGGCGCGGCGCTCGAAGTCGTTGGCCGCGGCCTCCTTGGCCTCCGCCGGACCGATGAGCTCGTTCTTGAGGTTGGAGATGTGCGCGGCAAGCCCGCGCGCGGTGTAGCGCTTGGGGTCGATGTCGAGGTCGCGCGACACCAGCGTGACGAGCCGGCGCGTGTCGTCGGCGTCGTACACCGAGAAGCTGGACTTCATGCCCAGCGTGGTGGCGTCGCGGCGGAGCACCCGCACGCACATCGAGTGGAACGTGGACACCCACATCGCGTTGGCGCGGCGGCCGACCAGCTCGACCACCCGCTCGCGCATCTCGGCGGCGGCCTTGTTGGTGAACGTGATCGCCATGATCTGCCCGGGATGCACGTCGCGCTCGGCGAGCAGGTAGGCGATGCGTCTGGTGAGCACCCGGGTCTTGCCCGAGCCCGCGCCGGCCACCACGAGCAGCGGCGAGCCGGCGTGCTGAACGGCCCGGCGCTGCTGGTCGTTGAGGTCGGCGAGCAGGTCGGCGCCGGAACGCCTGCGGGGTGTCACTGGAGCCTGTGGCGGCAGTTCGAACAGAGTGCTCATCGTCTTGCCAACGTTACCGGCCCGCACCGACAACGACGGGACGGCAAGCCGGGGCAAGTGGACAGCTCGCGCGCGGTGGTGCCAGAATCGCTCTCGTGCGAACCCACGGCTTCGAGTTTTTCTACGGGATCCGGACTCCGGCTCCCGTCGTGGTGTAGCGCCCGCCAAACGACAGCGAAGCCCCCGGAGTCCTCGGACCCGGGGCTTCGTCGCTTCGGGGGCCAGGGCTCCGCCAGACCGCAAGGATGACGACATGCCCTCCACCACCCCGACCACTGGAGACGACACGGTGGACGAGAAGCCGAGCCTGCCCGCCGATGACGAGATCGCCGAGCTGCGCAAGGAGATCGACTGGCTCGACGCGGAGATCCTGCGGCTGGTGAAGCGACGGATCGAGGTCTCCAAGACCATCGGCGCGGCGAGAATGGCGGCCGGCGGCCCGCGGATCGTCTACAACCGGGAGATCGACGTGCTGGCCCGCTACCGCGAGCTCGGCACCGAGGGCCGCAGGCTGGCCATGGCGCTGCTCAACCTCGGCCGCGGGCCGCTGGGGCGATGAAGCGACGAGAACGCAATGAAACAATCAGGGTTCTCACCGATCCCGGGCCGTCGGGATGCGGGCACACTGGAGTCATGTTCAACCTGATCGCCATCATCATCGCCATCGCCGCGGTGGTGGCCACGCTCGCCCACGCGGGGTACCTAGCGATGCTGAGCTCGGCCGCCAACAAGCGGGCCGGCGGGACGCCGATCGCGCAGTACGTGCGGTCCCGCTGGCCGGTCGCCGGCGTCACCACCGCCGGCGCGCTCATCGCCTGGGTGCTCACCAGCGGCACCGGGGTCGCCGACGTGCTGGCGATCGTGCTCGCGGCCGGTTCCGGCCTGGGCGCGACCAAGGCCCTGCAGTCGACCCAGCAGCGGTATCGCACCGGCGAGTAGCGCCGAGTACGTCGGTTCACTCGGTCGAGTGAACCGTCGGGGACATGCCGACCCCGGCTCTCAAACCGTGGGCAACCGCTTACTCTGGCGTGGGTGAGCACCCCGACTTCCAGGGGGGACGTGCGGTCGGCGCTGGTCGTCACCGCACACCCGGACGACGTCGACTTCGGTGCCGCCGGCACCGTCGCGGTGTGGACGGCCGCCGGCGTCGAGGTCTCGTACTGCGTCGTCACGTCCGGCGAGGCCAGCGGCGACAGCGACCGGGACGCCGCCGAGATGGCGCGTACCCGGCAGGCCGAGCAGCGCGCCGCCGCGGCGCACGTCGGCGTCTCCGACGTCACCTTCCTCGGCTATCCGGACGGCGCGGTCGTGCCGTCGCCGGCGCTGCGCCGCGACATCACCAGGGTGATCCGGCGGGTGCGCCCGGACCGGGTGCTCACCTGGTCGCCGGAGATCAACTGGGAGATGGTCGCCACCACGCATCCCGACCACCGGGCCACCGGAGAGGCCGCGTTCGCCGCCGTCTTCCCCGACGCCCGCAACCCGCACGCGCACCGCGAGCTGCTCGACGACGAGGGCCTCGAGCCGTGGACCGTGCGGGAGCTGTGGCTCACCGACAGCCCGCCCCAGCTGCGCAACCACGCCGTCGATGTCACCGACACCTTCGACAAGAAGATGGCGGCGCTGCGCGCGCACGCCTCCCAGACAGGCGGCAACGACGCCCTCGAGCGGAACCTCCGGCGCCATTTCGCCGACGTCGCGCGGCAGTTCGGGCTGGCCGACGGCCTGCTGGCCGAGGCCTTCCAGGTGGTCGACACGAGCTGAGTTGTGACCGATCCGTCGCACTGCGTCACAACCCGGAAGGAGAGAGGTCTCACAGCCATGAGTAGCGGGGGCTGGCCCGAGCTGGGACCACGTCATGGCAAGCACCGGCATGGGTCGGTGAACTCCGCCTGGACACCGGCGGTCCGGCCGAGCGAGGCCGGGCACCTTCCGGCGCACGCCAGGCTCGACTTCGGGCCGCCGTCCATCCCGCCGCCGGCCCCACCGCTCCGGACCCGGACGCCGCAGCCGCCGCCCTCGGACGACGACACGGCGCCCCTCGCGCTGGTCCCTCGGCCGCGCGAGGAGGACGTGCCGGTCGTCCACGTGCTGACCGACACGCCGCCGCGCGGCCTGCGCAAGTTCGACCTCGGCAGCGTGCCGGCGTCGGTCACCCCGCCACGCAGCTGGCGCAAGGCCGCCTGGTTCACGGTCGGCACGTCGGCCGCGGTCGTCTGCGGGCTCGCGGTCGCGGCCGTGCGCTTCGTCGGCACGCCGATCGCCTCCGACACCATCCACGAGCTGCCGGCGTACCCGACCCAGCAGTTGGAGATCGAGAAGCTGCCGGTCGACGAGACCTCCACGGACACCGACCCGACCACCAGGTCGTCGAACCGGCCGAGCACCAGCTCCACGCCCGGCCGGCCGGACACCGCGCGGCGCACCAGCGACATGCCGGCGCCAGGGTCGCCCTCCTCGGACGAGCCGGGGACGTCCGCCCCCGGCTCGTCGGGCGGCGACTCGACCACGCTGCCGACGCAGACCGCCGAGCTCAGGCCCCCGCCCCGCACGACGGTCGGCCCCGCGCCGGTCACGCCGACCAACCCGCAGGAGATGGGCGACACGACCGAGGAGTACTTCCGCCTGGTCACCGACGACCCGCAGGCGGCGCACGACCTGTGCACCGGCGGGATGGCACGCGAGGGTCCGGAGGGGATCGAGGCCCGGTACGAGGGCGTGGACCGGGTGGAGGTCCAGGACATCACCATCGACCGCAACCAGGCGGTCACGACGAGCACCGTGAAGATCGTCCGCGACGACGGCACGGAGACGGTCGAGCAGCGCCAGCTCACCTTCACCTGGGGCGGCAACCCCAAGATCACCGACGACGCGACCGCCGGGTGACCTCCCGATGCCGCCGGCAAGATGATCAGTCAATTGCTCCATTCGAGTGAAGATCCCCGCTATCCATCACCCCATTCGGGTGATCCGTTCCGAAATGCTGGCGTCACAGGCGAGACGCGCGGTACCTAATTGGCCCTCAAGCTACGCACGGAGGCCACCCACAGTGGATCGTCTGACGTCCGGACGGCGTCATGTTCGCGCCGGATCGGTATCCGTCACCGAGTTGATCACCAAGCAGGCTGCCCGACCCGAGTCCCCGGTGGTGGTCAAGGTGCCCGTCGAGGCGCCGCCGGCCACCCCGGTCGAGGCGACGGTCGAGGCGTTGCCCGCTCCGGTGTCGCACCGGCGACCACCCTCGCGCGGGGCCCAGCTCGCGAAGCTGACCAGCCTCGGCGTCGCCACCGTGGTGCTCTGCGGCGCGGTCGGAGTCGCCTCGACGATCGCCCACCAGCGGCGCGAGAGCGCCGACACCACCGACCGGGCCGCCGAGCGGATCAGCGGCGAGCAGGGCCTGCTGCCCGGCGAGCTGAACCGCACGCTGCCGGGGAACGGGATCGCCGAAGCCGCGCCACCACCCAAGCCCGCACCGGTCACCGAGCCGACCAGGAGCGCGGACACCAGAGCCGTCGACACGGGCCGGGCACAGCAGCCCGCCCGCACCGGCGCGGAGCCGAGGACCGCCGGGCCCGCGGTCCCGAAGAAGCCGGCCGCCGAGGTTCCCACCTCGGACCTGGACCTGGTCCGGGCGTTCTACAAGCTCCTGCCGAGCGATCCGCGGGAGGCCTTCCACCTGATCTCCCCGGACCTGCTGCACTCCACCCTCGGCCAGTTCCTCGACTCCTGGTCAACGGTCCGCTCCGTCCAGGTCGTCGATCTCCGCCACCAGGGCGACAACGTGCTCGCGACCGTCCGGATGCGGCTCGCCGACGGCGGGCACCTACAGCTCCAGCAGTTGCTCACCGTGGCCGACTCGCCACGCCGAATCGTCGGCGCGCAGCTGCTGTCCGCCCAGCGCAACTGATCTACTAGGCTGTTGAGCCGTCGTGCACGGTGCGGTCCGCATTCGTGTGCACAGAGTGAACGCCTAGCCTGATGTCGGTCGGCGTACGTGGGCACCCGCCGTTTCGCGGCGACGAACACGCCCGCGCCAACCGGGGAGGTTTCTGTGCCCGACGGTTCGGGTATCCCCACACTCTCGGAGTCGGCATGAGCGATGGCCCGCACGCAGGGAGGGACTAGGCGCGATGACCGATGAGGGTCGCCTGGTGGCCGGGCGCTACCGACTGGTCCACCGCATCGGTACCGGTGCGATGGGCGTGGTCTGGCAGGCGCACGACGAACGGCTGAACCGCACGGTCGCTGTGAAGAGACTCTTGCTGCAACCGGGCCTTCCGCCGGACGAGCAGGCCGAGGCCGTCGCGCGCTGCATGCGCGAGGGCCGGATCGCCGCCAAGCTGCACCACCCGAACGCCATCGCGGTGTTCGACGTGGTCGACGAGGACGGCGCGCCCTGCCTGATCATGGAGTACCTGCCGTCCAAGAGCCTCGCCATGGTGATGGCCGAGCGCGGCCCGCTGCCGGCCCGTGAGGTGGCCCGGATCGGCGCGCAGTCCGCGGCCGCGCTGGCCGCCGCGCACGCGGCCGGGATCGTGCACCGCGACGTCAAGCCGGGCAACATCCTCCTCGGCGACGACGGCTCGGTGAAGATCACCGACTTCGGCATCTCCCGCGCCACCGACGACGTCACGGTCACCAAGACCGGCATGATCGCCGGCACGCCCGCCTACCTCGCGCCGGAGGCGGCGATCGGCCGGGAGCCGACGCCTGCCTCGGACGTGTTCTCGCTGGGCTCCACGCTGTACGCCGCGGTCGAGGGCGAGCCCCCGTTCGGGCTCACCGAGAACACGCTGCAGCTGCTGCACGCGGTAGCCGCGGGCCGGATCAACCCGCCGATGCAGTCCGGGCCGCTGACCGGCGTGCTCAACTGGCTGCTGGCCGCCGAGCCGGAGCACCGGCCGTCGACCTCCCGCACCCGGGACCTGCTGGCCGCGGTGGCCGCGGGCGAGATTCCGTCCGTGCCGTCGATGCCCCGGGTGATGCCGGTGATGCCGCCGGCGGACGAGGCCACCCGGATGGTCGGCGGCTACGACGACTACGACGATTACGAACACTACGGCAACGAGACCACGCAGCTGGTCGGCGCGGGCGACCGGACCCGCTCGGTGCGGCCGCTGCCTTCCGCTCCGCCGTCGGCGCCCCGCTCGCGCAAGCCGTTCGTGTTCGCCGGCGTCGTCCTGGTGGCGCTGATCGCGGCGGGGGCCTGGCTGCTGTCCAACCGGGACGATCCGCCGCCGAAGGACCCGGTGAACGAGGCGCCGAACAGCCAGGTCGTGGCGCCGACGACGACCACGACGACGCTGCCCCCGACCACCACCGAGGAGGAGGAGACCACCTCGGAGGAGCCCACGACCACCACCACGACAACGACCACGACAACGACGACCACCACCACCACGACCACGACCACCACCACGACCACCGAGCCCCCAACGTCCGATCCGTCGACCCCACCGACGACGGAGGCCGAAAGGTGACCTGTGAAGGGGATCGAGGGCGTAAGGGATGGTCGTGACGGCTGAGGGTGGCCTGGTCGCCGGGCGCTACCGGCTCGGCGCGAAGATCGGCAGCGGCGCCATGGGGATCGTCTGGCAGGCGCACGACGAGCGCCTGCACCGGACCGTCGCGGTCAAGCAGATGCTGCTGCAGCCAGGGCTGTCCGAGGCGCAGGCCGAGGAGTCGCGGCGAAGATGTATGCGGGAGGGGCGCATCGCCGCCCGGCTCGCGCATCCCAATGCGATCACCGTCTACGACGTGGCCGAGCACGACGGCGACCCATGGCTGGTCATGGAGTACCTGCCGTCGAAGAGCCTGGCCACCGTCCTGTCCGAGCGGGGCACGCTGCCGCCGCAGGAGGCCGCGCGGATCGGCACCCAGGTGGCTTCGGCGCTGGTGGCCGCGCACGCGGCGGGCATCGTGCACCGCGACATCAAGCCGGCCAACGTGCTGCTCGCCGACGACGGCACGGTCAAGATCACCGACTTCGGCATCTCGCGCGCGACGGGCGACGTCACGGTCACCGCGACCGGGATGCTCGCCGGCACGCCCGCGTACCTGGCACCCGAGGTGGCCAAGGGCGAGGACCCGACGCCGGCCGCGGACGTGTTCTCCCTCGGCTCGACGCTGTACACGGCGATCGAGGGGCACTCGCCGTTCGGGCTGAGCGAGAACACGCTGGCGCTGCTCTACGCGGTGGCGGCGGGCAACATCACGCCGCCGCGGCATGCCGGGCCGCTGACCGCGCTGCTGAACCAGCTGCTGCGGGTCGCCCCGGCGGAGCGGCCGACGCTCACGACCGCGCGGGACAGCCTGGCGGCGGTGGCCGACGGCAAGCCCGGGTTCATCGGGGCGGCGGGCGCGCCGACCGACCGGATCGCGGGAAACCGGCTGCCGCCCCCGCCGATGCCGCTCGGTCCGCCGACGCCGCCGCGGCCGAGCCAGCCGTGGGCCAAGCAGGACGGCACGAGGCTGGACGTGCACCCGTTCTCGGAGCCGACGCCGAGCGGCCCGCTGCAGCGCCAGCCGCTGCCATCCGGGCCGCCGCCGGCCGCGCGACGGCCGGCCGATGGCAGCCGGGCGCGGTCGATCGTGCTGACCGTGCTGGCCATCGTCGCGGCGATGCTGGTGGGCATCCTGGTGGCGAGCCTGCTGTCGGCCGGCAACGACAACGACGGCGGTCAGGCCGAGCAGACCGCGACCCAACAGGAGCAGCCGCCCCCGCAGACCGGCTCGGAGACGACGACCGAGGCGACCACCGAGTCGTCGGAGTCCTCCGAACCGACCGGCGAGGACTACGAGCAGGCCGTGCGCGACTACTACGCCCTGCTACCGGGCGACCCCGACCAGGCGTGGCAGCTGCTGACGAAGCGCGCGCAGTCGAAGTCGAAGGGCAAGCGCGGCTACGACAACTTCTGGGCGACGATCGCGTCGGTGGACGTCCTGGACACGAAGGCGGAGGGCAACCGCGTCGTGGCGACCTTGCGCTACCAGTCGAACTCGGGCGACCGGTCGGCCGAGGCCACCTCCTTCGCCGTCGTGCAACGCGACGGCGAGCTGATGATCGACAACTTCGTCCGGGTGGGCCGCGGCAGCGACGACGACGGCGGCAACGGCAACAACGGCGACGGTTAGCGGTTGCCCGCCGCCACGGCCTTCGCCGCGGTGGCGAGGGCGTCCAGCAGGCAGCGGACCGCCGGCTGGCCGGCCACGGACTCACGCACCACCGCGTAGATCACCCGCACCGGTTCCGGGCGGCGGACCTTCCTGACCACCACGCCCGGCCGCCGGTCGACGCCCAGCAGCGGGATCAGGCTGATGCCCAGGCCCGCGGCCACGAAGCCCTGCGCGCACAGGTAGTTCTCCGACTCCACCACGAAGCCCGGGCTGAACCCGGCCGACGAGCAGGCGTCCAGGACGACCTGCACGCACTGCCCCGGCGGCCACTCGTTGCCCACCCACGGCTCCTCGGCCAGCTCGGACAGCTCCACCACCCGGCGCGACGCCAGCGGGTGCGAGCGCGGCAGCACCAGCCGGTACGGGTCGTCGAGCAGGTGGATGAAGCGGACGCCCGGCACCGGCGCGGGATTCGGCGGCAGCACGCAGATCGCCACATCGGCCTCGCCCTGGGCCACCTCCGGGACCGGGCCGGGCTCGACCAGCTTCAGGTCCACCTGGACGCCCGGGTGCTCGGCGCGCAGGGTCGCCAGCGCGGGCGGGACCAGTGCCTGGCCGGCGGTCACGAAGTAGCGGATCGACAGGTGCCCGGTGCGACCCTCGCGCAGGTCGGCCAGCGCGAGCTCGGCCTCGGCGACGTGCTTGCCGATGATCTCGGCGTGCTCGGTGAGCAGGCGGCCCGCCGCGGTGGGCCGGATGCCGCGGCCGACGCGTTCCAGGAGCGGGGTGCGGGCCTGCCGTTCGAGCGCGGCCACCTGCTGGCTCACCGCGGACGGCGTGTAGCCAAGGTTCGTGGCCGCCGCGGTGATGGATCCGCTGGTCACCACCGCTCTGAGCACCTGCATCCTGCGCACGTCGAGCATGTGCCAACCTTACAGAAACCCTTAACGGTCGCCATAGATCTATTCACTTGTCCTGGATCGTGAACGCGGGCAACGTGGGGGCGTGAACGCGTCACTGGTGCGGATGGGGTTGCTCGCGCTCTGCTGGGGCTCGAGCTTCTTGTGGATCAAGCTCGCCCTGGTCAGCCTGTCGCCGATCCAGATCACGCTGGTCCGCGCGGCGCTCGGGGCGACCGTGCTGATCATCTTGTGCTACGCAAGCGGTCATCGGCTGCCGCGGGGCAAGCGGATCTGGGGTCACCTGGCGGTGCCGCGTTCTTCGGCAACGTGGCGCCGTTCGCGCTGTTCGCGTTCGGCGAGCAGACCGTCGACTCCGGTGTGGCCGGGGTGCTGAACTCGACGACGCCGCTGTGGGCCTTGCTGCTGGGCATCGTGCTCGGCATGGAGCGTGACCTGCGTCCGGTGCGGGTCGCCGGCCTCACGATCGGGTTCGCCGGCACGCTGCTGATCTTCGCGCCGTGGCGGTCCGGGGAGCTCGTGAGCTGGGGGGCGCTGGCGATGCTGGCGGCGGCGTTCTGCTACGCGATCAGCTTCAACTACATCGGCCGGTTCCTGGCCGGGCGGGGCACGGCACCGATCGCGCTGGCCGCGGCGCAGGTCACCGCCGCCACCGGGCTGACCGCGCTGGCCGTGCCGGCGGGCGGCCTGGCGCCGGTGCACCTGGAGCTGTCCGCGGTGCTCGCGGTGATCGTTCTTGGCGTCTTCAGCACCGGCTTCGCCTTCGCGCTGAACTACCGCCTGATCACCGACGAGGGCCCGACCAACACGGCGACCGTCGGCTACCTACTGCCGGTGGTGTCGGTGCTGCTCGGCGCGCTCGCGCTGGACGAGAACCTCAACCCGCGGGTGATCGCGGGCATGGTGGTCGTGCTGGGCGGCGTGGCGATGACGCGGATCCCGCGCCGTCTGCCGGCGTCCGGGCCGGCGCCGGCCACCGAGGCCGTGCTGAGGAACTAGACCAGGCGCCGGTCGGAGGCCCAGCGGGACAGCTCGTACCGGTTCGACAGCTGGGTCTTGCGCAGGACGCTCGACACGTGCGTCTCGACGGTCTTGACCGAGATGAACAGCTCCGCCGCGATCTCCTTGTACGCGTACCCGCGGGCCAGTAAACGCAGCACGTCGCGCTCGCGCGGGGTCAGCAGGTCCAGCTCGGGGTCGGAGATCGGCGCCGCGCCCGGCCGGTCGGCGAACGCGTCCAGCACGAAGCCCGACAGCCGCGGCGAGAACACCGCGTCGCCCTCGGACACCCGCACGACCGCGCGGACCAGCTCGTGGCTCGAGATCGTCTTCGTGACGTAGCCCCGCGCACCGGCCCGGATCACCGCGATCACGTCCTCGGCGGCGTCGGACACCGACAGCGCCAGGAACACCACCTCGGTGTTGTCCGCCCGCACCCGGCGCAGCACCTCGGCCCCGCCGCCGTCGGGCATGTGCACGTCGAGCAGCACGACGTCGGGCTTGCGGTGTGCGATGCCGGCGACCGCCTCACCGACCGTGCCGGCCTCGCCGACCACCTCGACATCGTCGGTGATGGAGTCCAGCTCGGCCCGCACGCCGGCCCGGAACAGGCCGTGGTCGTCCACCAGGAACACCCGGACCGGGCGCTTCCCGCCTTCGCTGGCTGCGGTCACGGCAATCTCCTCCAGAACGCACTACTTCGAGCTGACGGTCTCCCGCGGCATCTGCAGCTGCACCTCGGTGCCCTCGCCGGGCGCCGTGCGCAGCCGCAGCTCACCGCCGTTGCGCTCCATCCTGCCCCGGATGGAGTCCGCAAGGCCATGCCGGTCTCCCGGGACGGTCTTCGGGTCGAAGCCCTTGCCCCGGTCCCGCACGAAGATGGTCACCCGTTCCGGCTCCACCTCGGCGTACACGCTGACCTCGGAGACCTCCGCATGCTTGGCCGCGTTGACCACCGCCTCGCGGGCCGCGAACACCAGCCCGGTGAGCTTCTCGTCGAGCTCGCAGTCGCCGACGACGACCTGCTGGACCTGGATCGCGAAGGTGTCCTCGACCTCGCCGCAGGACTGCGCGACCGCCTCGGCGAACGTGATGCGGTCGCCGTCGTCGGGCCGGCCGTATCCGGCCGGCCCGTACAGCCAGCCGCGCAGCTGCCGCTCCTGGCCGCGCGCCAGGCGCAGCACCTCGCGCGGCGCCTCGGACTGCTTCTGGATGAGCGCGAGCGTCTGCAGGACGGAGTCGTGCAGGTGGGCGGCGATCTCCGCGCGCTCCTCGGAGCGGATGCGCTCGCGCCGCTCCTCGCCGAGGTCGCGGACCAGCCGCAGCCAGAACGGCACGGTCAGCACCGCGACCCCGATGAGCGTGGCGAGCACGGACAGCAGCGCGAACTGCATCTGGTCGAGGTTGACGCTGCGGATCAGGAACACGACGATGCCGGTGATCACCAGCGCGGCCCCGGACAGCACCCGGACCAGTGCCGTGCGCCCGCCCCGGCCGAGCACGACGGAACGGGCTCGGCGCCGCGTCGAGTCGTCGGCCTCCCGCCACACCAGCGCGATACCGACGAGCGTGACGCCGAGGCCGCCGGCGACCCAGCCGTTGAGCGTGCCGGACAGCGTGCCGGCGCCGATGGCCAGGCCGATGCCCAGCGCGAGCAGGCCGCGGGCCTGCTGGCGTTCCCTGCGGGAGACCTCGACCGGCCGCTCCTCCGGCTTCTGCTGCGGCACGAACACCCAGAGCAGGCCGTACGCGAGCACCCCGGCCCCGCCGAGCGCGGCGAGCAGCGCGAACGCCACCCGCACCCACAGCACGCTGATGGCGAGATGGTCGGCGACCCCACCGGCGACCCCGGCCACGGCACGGCCGTAGCGCCGGCGACGCATCTTGACCACGTCGTCGGTGGGCACGGGTGCGTTCGCGGCCGTCCGCTCGACGTCGCGCTTGTCCCGCCTCTTGTCCCGGCGCTTGTCCGTGCGCTTGTCCGTGCGCTTGTTCGTGGTCATCACCACCTGCACTGCTGCCACTCGACCATCGTCACATGACCAGCATGCTTCTTCATCGGGGAAATACCCGGAACAGGGATGATCGGGGTGATCGGCCTCGGGGTCGATATCAGGGGTCGTCCCCGATGTGCCGGGCGGGGTCGGGCAGCATGCTCGATACCGTGAGTGGGACACATGGATCGCCCGGCGCCGGGATGGCAGGCGCCGAGGACACAGTCAAGGACTTCTGGGCGACGCGGCCGAGGCGGCCGCGGCGTGGCCGAAAGATCGCCGGCGTGGCCGCCGGGATCGCCAACCGTTACCGCATCGACCCGACGCTCGTGCGGGTCGCCTTCGTCGTCGCGGCCGTCTACGGCGGGGCGGGCGTCATCGCCTACGTGCTCGGCTGGCTCTTCCTGCCCGAGCAGGACGACGAGGTCTCGCCGTTCGAGTCGCTGATCGGGCGTGGCCGCAGCGCCACCTCGAGCGGGTTCACCGTCTTGCTGTGCCTGGCGATGATCCCGATGTTCAGCTGGTTCTTCGGCGGGTTCGCCCCCGGCTTCCCGGGGTTCCTGAGCGTGCTGGCGCTCGTTGCGGCGCTGTTCCTGCTGCACCGCAACCGCGGGCACCTGAACCCGACGTCGGCCGCACCGTCGGCCACGTCCGCCGAGCCGACCCCGCCGGTGTCGCCCATGCCGGTGCCGCCGATGACGGACATCTCGGCGACCATGCCGCCGCCGAGCACGCCCATGGCGAGCCCCCTGGAAACGCCCATGTCGACGCCGAGCGGCACGACGATGCCGCTGCCGGAGCCCCAGCCGACCCCGGAGCCCACGCCAGAGTCCATGCCAGAGCCCTCGCCGGAGCACCGGGACACGCCGCCGGCCTGGGACCCGCTGGGTGCCGCGCCGTTCGCGTGGGACCTGCCGGACCCGACCCCGCCCGTGGTGGAGGAGGACGACGAGCCGGAGCCGCGTCGCCGCAAGTCGCGGATCGGCCTGCTGACCGTCGGCGTCGCGCTGATCACCGTCGCGGGACTGTCGGTCGGGGTGGGCGGCTGGGTCAACCCGCAGCACATCGTCGGCGTCGCGCTCGCCATCGTCGGCCTCGGCATGGTCTTCGGCTCGTTCGTGCGGGGTGGTCGCGGCCTGATCGGGCTCGCGGTGCCGCTCGCGGTGGTCGGCATCGGGATGACCGCCGTGTTCCCCGATGGCTTCCGCGGCGTCGGCGACATCGACGTGCGGCCGACCGCGGCCAGCGAGGTGCAGCCGAACTACGAGCGTTCGGTCGGCTCGATCCAGCTGGACCTGCGCGACCTGCCGAGCACGGGCGAGGTCGACACCCGGGTCCACGTCGGCCTCGGCGACGTGGAGGTGATCCTGCCGGAGGACGCGAACGTAGTGCTGAAGTGCGAGTCCGACCTCGGCTCGGTGGAGTGCCTCGGCCGGGAGCAGTCCGGCGCCGACAACAGCGAGGTGTCGCTGACCGACGAGGGCAGCGACGGCCCGGGCGGGTTGGATGTAGACCTGAAGGTCGAGGTCGGAACGGGCAGCGTGGAGGTGCGTCGTGGCTGAGAAGACGAGGGAGACCCGCCGCCGCTGGCCGGACTTCTTCACCCTGCTGACGGGCCTGGCCGCCCTGTTCGTCTCGAGCTACGTGCTCACCGACGGCCGCCTGTGGGTGCCCACGGTCGACTTCCGCTGGCTGATCACGGGTGCCGCCCTGTTCGTGGGCGTGCTCCTGCTGGCGTCGTCCCTACGAGGCGGCCGCCGCAAACGCTAGCGCCACAAAGGTGTCCCACGAGGGCGGTCTCCCAACCGGAGGCCGCCCTCACCCCATCCCCACGCGAGTCCAACACTCAGAACCCGCGAGTCCAACACTCGGAACCCGCGAGTCCCCACTCCAGACCCGCGAGTCCCCACCTGAACGGCGGACTCGCGGGTCGCCAGCGTTGGACTCGCGGGTTATTCCCATTCGATGGTGCCGGGGGGTTTCGAGGTGACGTCCAGGACCACGCGGTTGACCTCGGGGACCTCGTTCGTGATGCGGGTGGAGATGCGCTCCAGCACGTCGTAGGGCAGGCGGGTCCAGTCGGCGGTCATCGCGTCCTCCGAGGAGACCGGGCGCAGCACCACCGGGTGGCCGTAGGTCCGGAAGTCGCCCTGCACGCCCACGCTGTGCACGTCGGCCAGCAGCACCACCGGGCACTGCCAGATGTCGCGGTCCAGGCCGGCCGCGGTCAGCTCCTCGCGCGCGATCGCGTCGGCCGCCCGCAGGATCGACAGGCGACCCGCGGTCACCGCGCCGATGATCCGGATGCCCAGCCCCGGCCCGGGGAACGGCTGGCGGTGCACGATCGTCTCCGGCAGGCCCAGCTCCAGGCCGACCCGCCGCACCTCGTCCTTGAACAGCTCGCGCAGCGGCTCGACCAGCTCGAACGTCAGGTCGTCCGGCGGCCCGCCCACGTTGTGGTGGCTCTTGATGTTCGCCGCCCCGGTGCCGCCGCCCGACTCGACCACGTCCGGGTACAGCGTCCCCTGCACCAGGAACCGGTAGTCGCCCGAGGCCTTCAGGTCGCGCTCGGCCTGCTCGAACACGCGGATGAACTCGCGCCCGATGATCTTGCGCTTCTGCTCCGGGTCGGTCACGCCCACGAGCGCCTCGAGGAACTGGTCCGCCGCGTCCACGGTCACCAGCCGAACCCCCGTGGCCGCGACGAAGTCC
>NZ_WHTD01000203.1 GCF_009379765.1 Actinophytocola sp.
CAGCTCGTCGACGAACGGTCGGTGCAGGTCGGTGGGCCGCACCCCGAAGTCACGCGCCAGCTCGTCGAGCGAGCCGTAGACGTCGGTGCGCGGGTACTCCGGGTTGTCCGAGGTCCACACCGGGATCGGCGAGCCCCAGAACCGGTTGCGGGAGATCGACCAGTCGCGGGCGTTCTCCAGCCACTTGCCGAACTGGCCGTCCCGGACGTGGCCGGGCACCCAGTTGATCTCCTGGTTGAGCTCGACCACGCGGTCGCGAAACTTGGTGACCGCGACGAACCACGACGACACCGCGCGCTGGATGAGCGGGTTGCCGCAGCGCCAGCAGTGCGGGTACGGGTGGTCGTAGGTCTCGTGGCGCAGCAGCACGCCCGCGGCCCGGAGGTCGCGGATGATCTGGCCGTTGGCGTCGAAGACGTGCATCCCCTCGTACGGCGGGACCTGCTCGTCGAACCGGCCGTGCGGGTCGACCGGCGTGGCGGGGGTGATCCCGGCCGCGTCGGTGACGACCTTGTCCTCCTCACCGTAGGCGGGCGCGATGTGCACGATGCCGGTGCCGTCCTCGGTGGTGACGTAGTCGGCGGCGAGGATCTGGTGCGCGTTCTCAGAGCCGGCGAAGAAGTCGAACGGCGGCGTGTAGCGGCGGCCGAGGAGGTCGGCGCCCTTGTACCGGGCGAGCACCGGCGGGTCCTCGCCCAGCTCGCGCGCGTACGCGGCGACCCGGGCCTCGGCGAGGAGGTAGCGCTCCCCGCCATGCTCGACGGTCACGTAGTCGACGTCGGGGTGCACGGCCATGGCGAGGTTGCTCGGCAGCGTCCACGGCGTGGTGGTCCAGATGAGGGCGAGCTCGCCGGACTCGAGCCGCAGGCCGACGGTGACCGCGGGTCCTGGCGGTCGAGGTAGACGTCGTCCATGCGGGTCTCGGTGTTGGACAGCGGCGTCTCGCAGCGCCAGCAGTACCACAGGACGCGGTAGCCCTCGTAGATCAAGCCCTTGTCCCACAAGTACTTGAACGCCCACATGACGCTTTCCATGAAGTCGAGGTCGAGCGTCTTGTAGTCGTTGTCGAAGTCGACCCAGCGCGCCTGGCGGGTGACGTAGTCGCGCCACTGGTCGGTGTACTGGAGCACCGAGGTCCGGCAGGCGTCGTTGAACTCGGCGACACCCATCTCCTCGATCTCGTCCTTGGTCTTGATGCCCAGCTGCTGCTCGGCCTCGAACTCGGCGGGCAGGCCGTGGCAGTCCCAGCCGAACCGGCGCTCGACGTGGCGGCCGCGCATGGTCTGGTAGCGCGGCACGACGTCCTTGACGTAGCCGGTGAGCAGGTGGCCGTAGTGCGGCAGGCCGTTGGCGAACGGCGGGCCGTCGTAGAAGACGAACTCGTTGGCCCCGTTCGTGCCGGCCGGGCGCGCGTCGATGGAAGCCTGGAAGGTGCTGTCGGTGTCCCAGTAGCCGAGCACGGCCTGCTCGAGGTCGGGGAAGGACGGCTGGGAGGCGACTCCCTGCTCCGGTCCGAGCTGCGCCTTGGGGTATGCCATCGGGTTCCTCGCGGTCGATCGTCGTGTTGCCTCGTGTGCGTGCACACGGGGACGACTCTCGCCGCGGTACCACCCCGCTTGCCGGCGCCGCTGGGCGTCGGCCTCTCATCGGTCGGCTGTGACGGGCCGCCCCGTCCGGGTCTAGTTGGGCTTGCGGGACCTGCTCGTCAGGGTCGAGCAGTCAGCAGAGCCCGTTCTTCCGGAGGCTCCCCGGTGATGGCCGGATCAACGCCGCTCCGTCCAGGATGCCAGAGCCGGCAAACCGGTTAGCGGGCGGCTCGGTACTGCGCGGCGAGGACGGCGTCCGGACCGCACCGGGCGCACGGCGTGAAGCCGAGCTGGCGAGCCTCGGACACCGGCAGCGGCAGCGTCTGCTTGTCGACCAGCCACAGGCACATCGCCAGGTGGTAGCGCGGATGCTCGTCGACGACGCGGACCTCGGCGCGGAGGTCGGACACCACGAGGAGGTCCGTGGCATCGGTCGGCTCCTCGTCGGGCTCGCCGAGGTCCTCCACCCGCACGGCGCGCCCGGGCGGCTCGGCCGGGCGCTCGATCGGCGGCTCGACCGACAGCACCGCGGCCGACACCCCCGTGCGCGTCGGGTCTCCGTGCGGTGGGTCGGCGGGCGGCTCGGTGCGTGCCGGCGGCGGCTCGAGGCCGCGGATGCGCTCGGTCACCGGGGCGTCCGGGTCGGCCGCCGGAGCTCGAGCGCGACGACGACCGCCCAGCCAGTCGAAGACCAGCAGGGCGGCCGCGACGACGCTGAGCGTCACAGAGATCCACGCCCACACGGTGTCAGCCGTGGTGAGTGCGGTGATCAGCAGCCCGAAGGCCGCCAGCACCAGGGTCAGGACGAGATACAGCACACGTACCGTCCGCTGCTACGCGGGCGCGCGGACGGGCTCAGCCGGCCTCGGCACGCGAACCGAACTTGTAGCCCTGCTGACCGCCCGCCCGGTTGCCGTCGGCCGAGTTGGTGGTCGGCGCCGCCGGCCCCCGGTCGCCCAACTCGCGCAGGCTCGACTCCAGCAGCGTCTTCAACCTGGTCCGGTACTCGCGCTCGAAGGTCCGCAGCTCGTCGATCTTCTTCTCGAGCGAGGTCCGCTCCGCCTGCACCTGGCCCAGCACTTCGGAGTGCTGCCGCTGCGCGTCCCGCTCCAGAGTGGTGGCCTTGTCCCGCGACTGACGCTCCAGCGTCTCGGCCCGGGTGCGGGCGTCGTTGAGCATGGTCTCGGCCCGGGTACGCGCCTCGTTGATCATCGTGTCGGACTTGGCCCTGGCCTCCGACAGCAGCTGCTCGGACTTGGTCCGCGCCTCGGCGAGCATGCCGTCCGACTCGGCCTTGGCCTCGCCGGTGAGCCGGTCCGCCATCTCCTGGGCGAGCCCGAGCACCTTGGCGGCCTGTACGTGGTGATCACCACCGGCGCCGCCGGGTGAGGTCTGCTCCATCGCGCTCGGCGGCGGCACCGGAGTCAGCCGGCGCGGCTCGTCGACCCGCTGCGGCGCGGGTGCGGCGTGGCTCACGTTCTCGATGTCGGCACGGGCCGACTCGAGCTGCGCGTCGAGTTGCTCGACCTGCGCACGCAGGTCGTTGTTCTCCTCGATGAGCCGGGACAGCTCCACCTCGACCAGGTCAAGGAAAGCGTCCACCTCGTCCTCGTTGTAGCCCCGCTTGCCAATGGGAGGCTTGCTGAACGCGACGTTATGAACGTCAGCGGGGGTCAACGACATCTGATCACCTCACGCACTCATCGGCTGCGGTCCACCCGGGAGGTCCCCTTCACCCGGGATAGGCCAGTCGCATCAGTATGAACACGACCAACAGCAGCACCATAATCGATAGGTCCAGCCCTACGCCCCCGATCCGCACCATCGGGATCAACCGACGGAGCAAGCGGACCGGAGGATCGGTCACTGTGTAGATGGTCTCCAGCGTTACCGCAACCCCACCGGCCGGGCGCCACTCCCTCGCGAACGCGCGGACGAGCTCCACGACGACACGAGCGGTCAGGAACAACCAGAAGACGAACAGTACCCAGTACAAGACAAGCCGGAGGGGATCCACGTGTCAACTCTGCCATCAATCAGGTCCGGTTGAGCAACCCGCCCTCCGCAATGCGTCGCTTGTCCTCCGCGGTCGGGTCCTGGTTGGGCGGTGAGATCAAGAACACCTTGTTGGTGACCTTGTCCATCGAGCCGCGCATGGCGAAGGCCAACCCGGCCGCGAAGTCGACGAGCCGCCGGGCGTCCGCGTCGTCCAGCTCGGTCAGGTTCATGATCACCGGCGTGCCGTCCCGGTAGTGCTCGCCGATGGTCCTGGCCTCGGCAAAGCTGGTCGGGTGCAGCGTGACGATCCGGCCCATCGGGTAGCCCGTCGCGACCGGCGCGGCCTCCACCGGGCGCGGGCGCGGGGCCGGGTCCCGGCGGGGCTCCACGGCGAGGGCGCCCTGCACCGGCGTGTCCGTGGTCGCCCAGGTCGAGGTGGGCCGGGGCCGGGCGGCCGGGCGCTGCGGGAAGTCGGCACGCCCGCTCAGCTCGGTGTCGAGTCGCTCGTCGTACCGCTCGTACCGGTCCCCGTCCATCTCGTCCCGGTAGCCGCGCCGACCTGCGAGCACGCCACGGCCACGACCGCCGTCCGGATAGGGGTCGTAGTCGTCGTCATCGGCCAGATAGTCGGGCCGGCGGTACCCCGACCGGTAGTCCATGGCACCATCGTCGAGGTCATCGAGGTCGTAGCCGTCGTACTCGTCGGCAGGGACCATCCCGAAGTACGCCTTCAGCTTCTGCAGCGTGCCCATACCTGCCCTCGCCTACGACTCCCGGAACATGTGTTACGGGGAGGCTAGCCGCCGGGTGCCGAGCAGCGCGGTTCCGACACGCACGCAGGTAGAACCGTGCGTAATCGCGATCTCAAGATCATTGGTCATCCCGGCGGACAGCTCGTCGGCCGCCGGGTGATCTCCGCGCAGCCGATCGGCTGCTCGAGCCAAAGATCCAAATGCCTCCCCGGGGCCCATCGCGCGAGGTGCCACGGCCATCAGCCCGCGTAGCCGAAGTTCACTCGATCGAGCTACCTCGTCGGCAAGCATGTTCAGCGTGTCGAGCGGGCAGCCGCCACGGTCCGGGTCGCCGTCGATGCTTGCTTGGACGAGCACGTCGAGCGGCTCGGTGCGCTCACCGGCCTCCCGGGCGAGCACGGCGGCGCGGTCGAGTGCCCGGGCCAGCCGGACCGAGTCGACCGACTGGACCTCGGCCGCCCACCGGACCACCGAGCGCGCCTTGTTCCGCTGCAACCGGCCGAGCATGTGCCAGCGCACGGGTGCGTCCGGGCGGAGCTCGCGCAGGTCTGCGACCTTGTCGACGGCCTCCTGCTCGCGGTTCTCGCCGAGGTCGAGCATGCCGAGGTCGGTGAGCAGGGCGGCGTCGGCGGCCGGGAAGGTCTTGGTGACCGCGACCAGCCGGACCTCCCCGGGAGCCCGGCCGGCGCGGGTGCAGGCGGCGGCGATCCGCTCGCGTACCGCGGTGAGGGCGGCGGCCAGCTCGGCCCGCCGCGGGTCGGGCGGGTCGCTCATGGCTGGACCGCCTCCCCGGAATTCAAAGTTGTGGTCACCGTGCATTGATGTCGTCCAGTTCGGCGCGTACCGGTGGCCGGGTCGCGTCCCGTTCCCCTTGGGTGCGGTTGGCAGGCACGCGGTTCGTGCAGGTTCCCAGCTGCTCGACTAGCTGTGATTGACACAATGGGTGTCACGCCACCGGGTCCGGCTCGAGCCACGTCAGGGCGGCCAATCGCCCAGTGGTCCCTTCCCTGCGGTGACTGAACAGGGTCGGGTCCTCGACGGTGCACCGCGGGTCGATCCCGATCTTGGCCACCCCGGCGTCGGCGAGCTGCTGCCAGAGCCCGGCCCGCAGGTCCAGGCCCGCGGTACCCTTCCGGGTCTTGCACGCGCTGCCCGGCAGGTGCTTCTCGACGTCGGCCCGCATGGCGGCCGGCACCTCGTAGCACTCTCCGCACACGGACGGGCCGAGCAACACCTCGATCCGCTCGATCGCCGCACCGGCCCGGCGCATGGCGTCCAGCGCCGCGGGCACCACGCCGACCCGGGCACCGACCCGGCCCGCGTGCGCGGCGCCGGCGACGCCCGCCTCGGGGTCGGCGAGGAGCACCGGCACGCAGTCCGCGCACAGCGCGATGAGCGCGAGCCCCGGTTCGGCGGTGACGAGCGCGTCGGTGGCCTCGACCGCGTCGGGCACCGGGCCGGCGACGATCTCGGCGTTGCGGCCGTGCACCTGCTCCATCCACACGAGACGGTCGCGGCCGAGGCCGAGCTCGTCGGCCAGCCGGTGCCGGTTGGCCGTCACCGCGGCCGGGTCGTCGCCGACCCCGGCACCCAGGTTGAACGACTCGTACGGCGGCTTCGACCGCCCACCGGCACGGGTCGTCACCACCCGCCTGATGCGCAAACCTCTACTCCCTCACGACGTAGGACTGGCCCGAGAAGGCGAGGCTACCTGCGCATGAAAGGGGGGACGTCCACCTCGTCGTCGGGGTCGTCGGTGACGGGCACGGCGCGGCTCGGCAGGCTGCCGCTGCCCTGGCCGCCCCGGCGGGTCTGACCGCCCGACGGGGGCACGCCGCCGCCCATCGGGTTGCCGTAACCGCTGGCGGCCTGGCGCGGCGGCGGCGCGGTCGGCTGCTGCTGGCCGCTCGCCTGCTGCGGCGCGGCCGGCGGAGCGGGTGGTGCTGGCGATTCGAGGGCCGGGGCGGGTGGCGACGTGGACGCCGCAGGTGCCGGCGCGGCCGGACGTGGCGGGGTGCTCACCTGGCGGGCCTGGCCGGACGCCATCGAGGAGCGGGAGCCGATGGCGGTCGCGTCGAGCTTCTTGTGCGTGGGCGTGCCGCCGTCGAACCCGGCGGCGATCACGGTGACCCGCACCTCGTCGCCGAGCGAGTCGTCGATGACCGTCCCGAAGATGATGTTGGCCTCGGGGTGCGCGGACTCCTGGACCAGCGAGGCGGACTCGTTGATCTCGAACAGGCCGAGGTCCGAGCCGCCCGCGATGGCCAGCAGCACTCCGTGCGCGCCGTCCATGGACGCCTCGAGCAGCGGCGAGTTGATCGCCTTCTGCGCGGCCTGCACGGCTCTGCCCTCGCCGCGGGCCGAGCCGATGCCCATCAGCGCGCTGCCCGCGCCGGACATGACGCTCTTGACGTCGGCGAAGTCCAGGTTGATCAGGCCGGGGGTGGTGATCAGGTCGGTGATGCCCTGGACGCCGGAGAGCAGCACCTCGTCCGCCGAGCGGAACGCGTCCATCAGGCTGACCCCGATGTCGCCGAGTTGCAGCAGCCGGTCGTTCGGGATGACGATCAGCGTGTCGCACTCGTTGCGGAGCTCGGTGATGCCGTCGTCCGCCTGCTTCGCGCGCCGCTTGCCCTCGAAGGCGAACGGCCGCGTTACGACACCTATGGTCAGCGCGCCGAGCTTGCGGGCGATCGACGCGACGACCGGCGCGCCGCCGGTGCCGGTGCCGCCGCCCTCGCCCGCGGTCACGAAGACCATGTCGGCGCCCTTGATGACTTCCTCGATCTCCTCGCGGTGGTCCTCGGCGGCCCTGTACCCGACCTCCGGGTTGGCGCCTGCGCCGAGGCCACGGGTGAGCTCGCGGCCGATGTCGAGCTTGACGTCGGCGTCGGACATCAGCAGCGCCTGCGCGTCGGTGTTCACCGCGATGAACTCGACACCCTTCAGACCGACCTCGATCATGCGGTTGACGGCATTGACCCCACCGCCGCCAATGCCGACGACTTTGATCACCGCCAGGTAGTTGTGCGGGGGCGTCATCGGATCCGCCTTCCATCAAGCTGTGTCGCTGCCTTACATCTCCCCGATCCGTCCCGAACCGAAAAACCCTAAACCTCAACAAGAGACTCAGAGTTATGTCAAGCCCGGGCGTCGAATACAGGACGGTAGGCATCGACGCAGCCCGATTCCAGCCGCCACGCCGTGTAGTTGCGGTGTTGTCCGACCAATCGCCGAGTGCTACTCCCCCGTGCGACCGTCCACATGCTCCCGAAGCAGGTCGAGATGGCCGGCGTGGCGGCCGGTTTCCTCGATCATGTGGACCACGACCCAGCGCACGTTGACCGGCTTGCCCCGCCCGGTGGTGCCCTGCGCGTCGAGGTCCAGCCCGGCCACGATGTCGCGGTTCACCTGGCACTGCGCCTCGTAGTCGGCGATCAGCCGGGCCACCGGGAGCTCGAGGCCGGAGCGGAACTCCGCGTCCGGGTCGCCCTCCAGGCGGTCCTGCCAGGAGTCGGGCTGGTGGTCGAGCACCACGCCGAACCAGTACTGCTCCACATAGGTCAGATGGGCCAGCAGGCTCGCGATGTTGGTGAGCTCGGAGGCCACGAGCGGCGTGCGCGCCTGCTCGTCGGACAGCCCCGTGGCCTTCATGACCACGGTGGCACGTAAGAAGTCCAGGAACCCGGTGAGCTGCTCGCGCTCGTCGCCGACCATCGGCGCCTCGGGTCGGGTGGGAGCGGTCTGGGAGGTCGTCATGGCGCGCAGTCTGGCCCACCACACCGACGATTCCGACCGATTAACGACGGTGCTCAGGACACGGTCGGGAACTCCGGGGTCGCCACGTCGTAGGTCTTGCCCGAACGGGTGAGCAGCGGCGCCAGCACGGCGGCCTTGCGCGTGTTGTCCTCCGCGTCGCCCCACTTCACCGTCTTGCCACCGGCCAGCCTGAGCCGCACGTCGCCGGGCGTGCCCGCGGAGATCTCCACGACCTTCTCGCGCAGCGGGTCCGGGAGCGCGCCGAGCACGGTGACCGCCGCGTGCGTCGACGGGTCGTCCGGGGCGACCGCGACCACCTTCAGCACCGGCAGGCCCGGCGGGCGGGCCTGCACGGTCGCGTAGTCGGCGCCGGTGCGGTCGACCAGGTGCACGCCGTCGGTGTCCGGCCGGACGGCGACCGGGCTCCGCTCGGTCACGTGGATCTCGACCGTGCTCGGGAACGACCGCGACACGCTCACCTCGAACACCCGGGGCAGCTCGGCGACCCGCCGCGCCACCTCGTCGGTGTCCAGCTGGACCATCGGCGTGTCCGGCTCGATCGCGGCGGCCTCGCGGACCGCGTCGGGCTTGATGTCCTCGACGCCCAGCACCTCGACGGTGCGCACCCCGAACAACGAGGTGAACACGATGACGTAGGTGAGGCCGAGCACCGAGAGCACGATCAGCAGGGCGATCCAGCGCCGGGCGAGATAGCGGCGCCGGCTCGGCCCGCGCCGCTCGTCGGGGTCGCCCGCCGGCCGGGAGCGCTCGCTGGGCCGCCTGCGCGCGCGTGCCGTCCCGGTGCGGCTCGTCATACCGCTCTGCACAGCCGGTCCAGCTCGGCGACCAGTTCGGGGCCGAGCATCGTGACGTCGCCCGCGCCCATGGTCAGCACCAGGTCACCGGGCTCGACGAGCGACACCACCAGCGGCGGCACCTTGTCGAACGACGGCTCGTAGTGCACCTGCCCCGCCGGCAGCGACACCGCGCCGGCCACCAGCGCGCCGGTCACCCCGGGCTCCGGCTGCTCGCGCGCGCCGTACACGTCCAGCACGACCACCTGGTCGGCGAGCGCGAGCGCCGCGCCGAACTCGGCGGAGAACAGCCGGGTGCGCGAGTACAGATGCGGCTGGAACACGACCACGAGCCGGCCGCCCTGGGCCGCGGGGCGCGCGGCGCGCAGCTGCGCGGCCACCTCCGTGGGGTGGTGCGCGTAGTCGTCGTAGACCCGCACGCCACCGGAGCGGCCCTTGAACTCGAACCTCCGGCGCACACCGCCGAACCCGGCGATGCCCTCCAGCAGCCCGGGCAGCGGTGCGCCGAGCTCCAGGCCGGCGAGCAGCGCCGCGATCGCGTTGCCGGCCATGTGCTCGCCCGGCACCGCGACCCGCACGTCGATCTCCGCGCCGTCGAGCCGGATCCGCGCCACGCCCGCGCCGTCGACCGGCTGGTAGTCCACGAGTGTCACATCGGACGCCGAGCGCCCGTACCGGCGCACCCGCACGCCGCGCGACTCCGCATACGTGGCAAGGGATGCCGCACCCGGGTCGTCCGCGCAGGTGACGAGCAGCCCGCCCGGCTCGATCCGATCCACAAAGGACTCGAAGACGAGCCTGTACGCCTCGACCGTGCCGTGGTGGTCGAGGTGGTCGGCCTCCACGTTCGTGACGACCGCGACCGACGGGGCGAACGCGAGGAACGAGCCGTCGCTCTCGTCGGCCTCGGCGACGAAGATGCCGACGGGCCCGTCGGCCCCGGAGACAAGGGTCGTGCCGTGGTGGGCGTTGGCGCCCGACTCGTTGAGGTCGCCGCCGATCGCGAACGACGGGTCGAGCCGGCAGTGCTGCAGCGCCACGGTGAGCATCGACGTGGTCGACGTCTTGCCGTGGGTACCGGCCACGCAGGCCACCCGGTGTCCGGCCATCAGGGCGGCGAGCGCCTCGGACCGGTGCAGCACGGTCAGCCCGCGCGCCCGCGCCTCGACGAGCTCCGAGTTGTCCGCCTTGATCGCGCTGGACACCACCACCGCGGTCGGGCCCTCGGCGCCGAGCAGGTCGAGGTTGGCCGCGGCCTGCCCGACCGCCACCTCGGCCCCCTGCGCGCGCAGGGTCAGCAGCGCGGGCGACTCCTTGGCGTCCGAGCCGGACACCGGGAGCCCCCGGTCGAGCAGGATGCGCGCGATGCCGCTCATGCCGGCGCCCCCGATACCGACGAGGTGCGTCCGTTCGAGGGGACCGGCGGCGCTCACTTCTCGATCACCTCGAGCACCATTCTCGCCAGGACGTCGGCGGCCTCGCGGTGGCCGGTGCCGCGTGCGGCGGCACCCATCGCGGCCAGCCGGCGGGGGTCGGTGAGCAGCGGGACGACCAGCTCGGCGATCTTGTCCGGGGTCAGCTCCTCGTCCGGCACGATGACCCCGCCGCCCGCGTCGACCACGGGCTTCGCGTTGAGCGCCTGCTCGCCGTTGCCGTGCGGCAGCGGGACGTACACCGCGGGCAGCCCGACCGCGGCCACCTCGGCGACGGTCATCGCGCCGGACCGGCAGAGCACCGCGTCGGCGGCGGCGTAGGCGAGGTCCATCCGCTCCAGGTACGGCACGCCGACGTAGCGCGGCGCGCCCGGAACATCCTGCACCGCAAGGGAGTTCTTGGGCCCGTGCGCGTGCAGCACGCCGATCCCGGCGTCGGCGAACCGGCGCGCGCAGGCCGACACCGCGTTGTTGATCGAGCGGGCGCCTTGCGAGCCGCCGAACACCAGCAGCGTCGGCGCGTCGGGATGCAGGCCGAAGTGCCGGCGGGCCTGGGCGCGCAGCGCCGGCCGGTCCAGCTCGATGATCGACTCGCGCAGCGGGATGCCGACGACCTCGGCCTTGGGCAGGCCCGTGTCGGGAACGGCCACCGCGACCTTCGCGGCGAACCGCGCGCCGACCTTGTTGGCGAGGCCCACGCGGGCGTTGGAGTCGTGCACGACGATCGGTATGCGGCCGCGGGCGGCGAGGTAGGCGGGCAGCGCGACGTAGCCGCCGAAGCCGACGACCACGTCGGCGCCGACCCGCTCCAGCACCGCGCGGGTCGTCTTCACCGCGGAACGCACCTTGAGCGGGAGCTTGAGCAGGTCCACGTTGGGCTTGCGGGGCATCGGCACCGGCGGGATCATCTCCAGCTGGTAGCCCCGGCCCGGGATGATCGACTTCTCCAGGCCGCGCTCGGTGCCCAGGGCGACGACGCGCGCGTCCGGCCGGATCCGGCGGACGGCGTCGGCGAGCGCGAGAGCCGGCTCGATGTGCCCGGCGGTGCCTCCACCGGCGATCACGACACAGGGCCCACGGTGGGTGGGGTCGGTCAAGAGGTTCCTCCTCGAGGAGTTCGCGGGTGCCGCCGGCGATCGGCGGGGCCGCGCGACGGGGCGGGTGGCCGGACCGGTCGACGCCTGGTGGGCGGCTGGTACGGGTCCGGAGCGGGCAACCGCATCAGCCGGCCGAACCGGCCAGGTCCCTGAGAGCGTAGTGCCGCCACCGCCTCGGGCTCATGCCGCGCACAGTTCGCCAGGACACCGAACACCAGCAGCGTGATCACCACGGACGTGCCGCCCGAGGAGATGAGCGGCAGCGTGATGCCGGTGACCGGGAGCAGGTTGACCACGTAGCCGATGTTGATGGCCGCCTGGGCGACCAGCCACACCGTCAGCGTCGCGGCGACGAGCCGGACCCACGGGTCGATGTTGCGGGTGGCGACCCGCATGCCGACCACCGCGAGCATCCCGAAAAGGCCCAGCACCAGCGCGCAGCCGAGGAACCCCAGCTCCTCCCCGATCAGCGCGAAGATGAAGTCGTTGTGCACGTTGGGCAGGTACTGCCACTTCGACGGCCCCTGGCCGAGCCCCTTGCCGAACAGCCCGCCGTCGGCGAGCGCGTAGAGCGCCTGGTTGGCCTGGTAGGCCGCGCCCTCCGGGTCCTTCTCCGGGCTGAGGAACGACAGCACCCGGGAGAGCCGGTAGTCGGTGCCGATGGCCAGCAGCACCACGCCGGCCAGGCCACCGAGCGCGAGCGCGCCGAACAGCCGCAGCTGCGCGCCGGCGAACCACAGCAGCGCGATCAGCACCACGCCGAGGGTGACCGTGCCGCCCAGGTCGGGCTGCAGCATGACCAGCGCGAACATCACCAGCGCCGCGGGCACCACGGGCACCAGCAGGTGCCGGTACTGGCCGAGCAGGCCGCGCTTGACCACCAGGATGTGCGCACCCCACAGCGCGAGCGCGAGCTTGGCGAACTCGACCGGCTGGAAGCCCACCGGGCCGATCGTGAACCAGCTGCGGGTGCCGTTGACCTGCGAGCCGAGGCCCGGGATGAGCACGAGGACCAGCATCAGCACGCTCACCCACAGCCCGATGGGGCTCATCGCGCGGATCCTGGTCAGCGGCACGCGCAGCCCGATCCAGAACAGGACCAGCCCGACCAGCACGAAGACGACCTGCTTGCCGAACACCGTGTACGCCGACGCGCCCTCGTTGATCGAGGGGACCGACGACGCGGACAGCACCATCACCAGGCCGAGCACGATCAGCAGCGCGCAGATCGCGAGGACCAGGTGGAACGAGGCCAGTGGGCGGCCGAGCCAGGCGGTGAGCGCGGTGCGGGCGGCGGCGATCCGGCCGCGAGGCTCCCGCGTCTTGCGGGCCTTCTTGCGTGCCTGCCTGCGCGCGTCGGTCCCGGACTTGGACGCCTCGTCGGCGGTATCGCGGTCGGTTCTGCTGGGCTCCAGTGCCGTCATCCGCGCGGCCCGGGCTCGGCACCGGGCGCGGTCTCGGCGACAGCCGCTGTGCCCAGCCGCGCCCGCACCGCCTCGGTGAACGCCGTGCCGCGGTGGGTGTAGCTCGCGAACAGGTCGTGGGACTTGGCGGCCGGCGCGAGCAGCACCACATCACCATGACCTGCCATCGCGCTCGCCGCACGCACCGCAGAGATCATGGGCTCATCGTCTCCCGAAGAGACCCTGTGTACCGGCACATCCGGTGCGTGTCGCGCCAGCGCCGCGGCGAAGGCGTCCTGATCGGCGCCGAGCACGACCACCCCGCGCAGCCGGGAGGCCACCTCGGCGACCAGCGCGTCGACCGGCGCGCCGTGCAGCAGGCCGCCGGCGATCCAGACGACGTGGTCGAACGCGCCGAGCGAGCCGAGCGCGGCGTGGGTGTTGGTGGCCTTGGAGTCGTTGACGTACCGCACGCCGCCCGCTTCGGCGACGAGCTCGACCCGGTGCGCGGGTGGCTGGTAGGCGGTCAGCCCGGCACGTACGGCCTCGGCCGGGACACCGGCCGCGCGGGCGAGCGCGGCCGCGGCGAGCGCGTTGGCGACGTTGTGCCGGCCGATCGGGCGGACCTCCTCGACCGGCGCGAGCGCCAGGTCACCGTGTACGAGCCAGGCCGTGCCGGACCGGCTGGCGACCCCGTACTGCCCCGGCTTGGGCTCGGTGAGGGTGAAGCTCACCCGTTCCGGTGAGCCCGCCGCGAGCCGGGCCGACTCCGGGTCGTCGGCGTTGTAGACCGCGAGGCCCGCGCCCGTGTAGACCCGGGCCTTGGCCTCGACGTAGGCGGCCATCGAGCCGTGCCACTCGAGGTGGTCCTCGGCGATGTTGAGCACGGCGGCGGCCGTCGCGCGCATCGACGACTGCCAGTGGAGCTGGTAGCTCGACAGCTCCACGGCCAGGACGCGGTGGGTGCGGACCGCGTCGATGACCGGGAGGCCGACGTTGCCACAGGCCACCGCGTCGAGGCCGGCCGCACGCAGGATGGCCTCGAGCATGCCGACCGTGGTGGTCTTGCCGTCGGTGCCGGTGACCGCCAGCCAGACCGCCGGCTCGTCGAGCGTCCGCGAGATCCGCCAGGCCAGCTCGACCTCGCCGACCACCTCGATGCCGGCCGCCGCGGCGGCCACCAGCAGCGGGCTCGTCGGCGGCCAGCCGGGGCTCGCGACGACCAGGTCGGTGCCCGCCGGCGGCTCGGTGAGCCCGGCGACCGTCGCGGCGCCGGCCGGCAGGTCGGTGAGCC
>NZ_WHTD01000032.1 GCF_009379765.1 Actinophytocola sp.
CACCCACCCCGAACCCGCACCACCACCCTTCTGACGCGAGCGACTGAGGCGTGTCGACGACCGCGTTGAAGAAGGTCAAGGGCCACGACCGTTCCCGCTGGGTCGGGGACTCCGCACCAATCCGAAATGGAGTCGGGACGGGCGAACGGGATTGTCGGCTCAGCGGCGTGTCGGGCTGCGCCGGGGACGGGGTGACCGGTGCCCAGGCGGCGGGTTCGAGGGTGACCTCGTAGCCGAGCACGCGACCCAGCTCGGCCTTACCGATGTCCAGCGCCGCGACCCGTTCGATGATCTCCTCGGTGTCCTCATCGTCGGTCAACATCACCCCTCCTCCCATCCACCATCAGGCGGTTGCGAACCGCCGCCGAGCTGATCAGAGTGGTGATCCGGGTGCTGGCCAAGGACACCACGTTGTGAACCGACGACGTAGGGGTGATCGACTCCACCCCGGTGGAATGTGGGCGCTCCAAGCAGACGGTGCACCGCTCGGATCTGGCCGGCTGGGCCGAGTACGGCTGCTGCGCCGCGCACTCGCGCTACTTCCGGGGCCTTCGCCTGCATCTGGTGTGTGCGCTGGGCGGCCTGCCTGTCTGCTTCGCGCTGACCGGCGCCAAGGCCGACGATCGCCAGACACAGAGGGCTCGGCCACGAGGCCGGGGAATCGTCACCGCGGACCCCGCGCTGACGGCAGACCGCCCCTGCCAGACCCTCATCGCGGACAAGAACTACTTCGGCGCGGACTTCGAGCACACCCTCGCCCAGGCGGCGCTGGAGCTACCGCGCCCAGCCCGCAAGGGGAAACCGAGCGCCGCGGCGCCCAGGTGTTCAAGCCACTGCGCCAGACCATCGAGTCGATCAGCCGGACCGTCAAAGCCAGCTCGACCTGGAACGACATGGTGGACGCACCCCAGCCGAAGTCATGATCCAGGTCCTACAGTGCGTACTCGCCCTGACCACCACGATCTGGCACAACGACAAGACCGCACAGCCCGTCAAGCGATCACTGGTCGCCTACGATCACTGACCCCTCGGAATTAGCCGTCTAGCTGACCGATTCCTATTGGATCTTGTGCGGTGGCGGGCTGGGACGTGAGACGAGGGTGTTCAAGATCAGGTTGTGAGCACTGAACCCGTGGATCGGCTGGGACGGGGCGTACCTTCCCGATGATCGAGTAGTGGTTGTCAAGCAGGCCGACGTTGGCGCGTCGGTCGGGAAGGTACGACCCATGCGCAGCGTAGTGCCCGACCCCGCAGCGGGTGATGATCGTCCGGGGTCGTCGTCTGGTTTGTTGCCGTTGGTCGATGAGTTGGTGCGCGAGGGTGCGCAGCGGATGCTGGCCGAGGCAGTGCAGGCGGAGGGGGACGCCTATCTCGCCCGGTTCCGCGAGGAGCGCGACGAGCACGGTCACCGGGTGGTGGTGCGTAGCGGTTACCACCAGCCGCGGCAGGTGACGACCATGGCCGGCGCGGTCGAGGTGCGGATGCCGCGGGTCAACGACATGCGCGTCGACCCGGACACCGGTGAGCGGCAGCGGTTCGCCTCGGCGATCCAGCCGCCCTGGGCGCGGAAGACCCCGAAGATCGCCGAGGTGCTGCCGCTGCTGTACCTGCACGGCCTCTCGCCCGAGGACTACGTGCCGAAGTCCGCGCACCCCGGCGTGAAGAAGGCCCTGGCCGAGATCTGGAACGCCGAGGACCGTCGGCATGCAGTGGACGCGGTGACGGCCTTGCAGACCGCCTACGGCGCCAAGTTCCCCAAGGCGGTTGCCAAGGTCACCGGCGAACTCGACCAGCTGCTCGCGTTCTACGACTATCCCGCCGAGCACTGGCAGCATCTGCGCGCCACCAACCCGATCGAGTCCACCGTCGCCACCGTCCGCTACCGCAGCAAGGTAACCAAGGGACCCGGCTCCCGAGCCGCCGGACCGGCCATGGCCTTCAAACTCATCGAATCCGCCCAGAGCGAATCCGCCCAGAGCCGCTGGCGCGCGATCAACGCACCCCACCTCGTCGCCCTCATCCGCGCCGGCGCTCGCTTCGAAGGCGGCAAACTCGTCGAACGACCCGAGCCGGCCGCAGCATGAACACCGGCATGAACACCATCAGGGCCCAGACCATCCACACCGACAGGCTTGTTCTCCTACCGCTACTCGTCGAGCACGCCGAGGAGATGGCCGCGGCCCTGTCCGACCCGGTCCTACACACCTTCATCGGCGGCGCACCAGCCGACCCGCAGGCCATGCGCGCCCGCTACGAACGCCTGGTCGCCGGCTCGCCCGACGCCACTGTCTCGTACTGGGTAATCCGGCTCCGCGACCAGGCATGCCTGACCGGCACGGTCCAGGCCACCATCACCCCCCGCGACAACGAACGCATCGCGGAAATCGCCTGGGTGGTAGGGACTTCCTGGCAGGGACGCGGCATCGCCACCGAAGCCACCCGAGGACTCATCGCCTGGCTCCGCCAGCAGCCCGTGCGGACCGTAATCGCCCACATCCACCCAGACCACCACGCATCCCACGCCGTCGCCACCGCCGCCGGGCTAACACCCACCAGCACGCGACACGACGGCGAGATCAGGTGGCACATGACAACGACGACGTGAACTCACCCATCCACAGGTATTGACAATTGCTCCACCCAGGCTCGGTAACACCGCCAAGTCCCCACTGTCGTTGGAACACCACGGTGGCCGCACCCCGACCGGAGCCCGCGTCGCCCAACGCGTCCTCACCCTCGCCGCCGCGACCTGACACAACCGGGCCACCGACACACCAGCCAAGCCTTCCCTGATCGCCTACAACCACCGAGGATCCAGGAATCAGCCATCCAGTCTCGTACGGCATGCCGCGGACGTGGGCTAGGTCGCCGAGCACGATGCCGGCAAACCCGCCGACGGGCAGGGAGAACATCCGCTGCCGTACTCGCTCCCCTTACCGGCCAGCGGGGTCCGGGGACGCGCACTCGTCGGCCGCCGGCGCGGCCGACATCGCGGCGCTGGCCCCGTCTGGCCACTCGACGAACCTTCCCGCCGAACTCGACGCCGGGGCGCTACAGCTGACGGTTGGCCAGTACCGGGATCGACTCGCGGGTCTTCTCGACCAGGGGCAGGTCGAGGTCGACCACCAGCACGTCCGGGCTCTCGCCCAGCTGCGCCAGCACCTCGCCCGACGGGCCGGCGACCGTGCTGTACCCGATGCCCGTCGGCGCCTTCGGGTGCGCCTCGACCCCGGACGCGGTCGGGTCGGCCTGGCCGCACGCCACCAGCCAGCACGTCGAGTCCAGTGCCCGCGCCCGCACCAGCAGCTCCCACTGCGCGAGCTTGCCCGGTCCGGCCCCCCACGACGCGCCCATCAGCACCACGGTCGCGCCGCGGTCGGCCAGGCGGGTGAACAGCTCGGGGAACCGCACGTCGTAACAGGTCGCGAGGCCCAGCGTGACATCGTCGACGGACACCGTGATCAGGTCCGAGCCCGGCGCGACGGTCGTGGACTCCGCGAAGCCGAACGCGTCGAACAGGTGGATCTTGTCGTAGCCGACGTGCTGGCCCCGTCCGGTCGCGAGCAGCGTGTTGAACACCCGCCCGTCCGGCGCCGGGGTGAACATGCCGGCCACCACCAGCATGTCGTGCGAGGCGGCGATCGACGCGACCGACGAGGCCCACGGACCATCGATCGGCTCGGCGACCGGCGCCAGCGACGTGCCGAAGCACGCCATCGTCGCCTCCGGGAACACCGCGACCGACGCCCCCGACGCCGCGGCGCGGCCCACCGCGTCGCCGATCAAGGAAAGGTTCTCCGCCGGCGACGCCGTCGACGTGATCTGGCACAGTGCGACTCGCACGGAACCTCCCGGGCTCGGGTAATCCGGAATCCACCCACGCGAGGATATGTCGCCCGGCTAGGGTCGGGCCTCGTGCCCACCATTCGCTACCGACGCATCGTGCCGACGCTCGTCGCCCCTGTGTTGGTCAGCGTGCTGTTGGTCAGCGCCTGCACCGGGGACCCGGCGCCGCCCGCGTCCGGCGACCCGGACGGCACGTCGCTCGTGATCGCGGTGGCCGAGGAGCCGGCCGAGCTCAACCCGCTCGACGGGTACGCCGAGCACGGCGCCGCGAAGATCTTCGACGGCCTGGTGGAGCACGACGCCGACCTCTCTTTGCGACCCGCGCTCGCCGCCGACCTGCCGGAGCCGTCCACCGACGGTCGCACGTGGACGGTCCGGCTCCGGCCCGGGGTGACGTTCTCCGACGGCACCCCGTTCGAGGCGCAGGACGTGGTCGCCACGTACCAGGCGCTGCTCGACCCGGCACGCCGATCGCCGGTGCGGCAACGGTTCGCGATGCTCAAGTCGATCCAGGCGCTCGACCCGTCGACCGTCGAGTTCACGCTCACCGCACCGTACGCGCCGTTCCCCGAACTGCTCGTGCTCGGCATCCTGCCCAGCGAGTCGCTGACCGGGGCCGGCGGGACCGAGCCCGTCGGCACGGGGCCCTACCGGCTCGCCGACTGGAAGCGCGGGTCGCGGATGGTGCTGGAGGCCAACGAGGACTACTACGACGGCGCGCCCGCGATCAAGAAGGTCACCGTCGAGTTCATCCCGGACGACGAGACCCGCGCGGACCGGATGCGCGACGGCAAGCTCGACGGCGCCGCACTGCCGCCGGACCTCGCGCGCGAGTTCGACGGCGCCGACGGGCTGCAGGTCGTCTCGCACAGCGCCGCGGACGTGCGCGCGGTCGTGCTGCCGTCGGGCGACCCGGTGACCGGCGACCCGGCCGTGCGGATCGCGCTCAACAACGCGGTTGACCGCGAGTCGGCCCTGGACAGCGTGCTCGACGGGCAGGGGAGCGTGGCGTACACGCCGATGCCGGGCGTGCTCGCGGAGTTCGTCGAGCCGGGCGCGACCTTCGACCACGACATCACCCGCGCGCTCGACCAGCTGGAGTCCAGCGGCTGGACCACCGGCGCGTCGGGCATCCGTACCCGCAACGGCCGCGCCGCCCGGTTCACGCTGCGCTACCTCGCCGGCGACACGATCTCGGCGGGCCTCGCGGAGGACTTCGCGACGAACGCGCGGTCGATCGGCGTGCAGGTCGACCTGGAGTCGGTGACCGGTACCGCGCTGACCGGGCCGACGGTGGTCGGCTTCGGCGACCCGTTCGACCCGGACCTGAGCCTGTTCGCGATGCTGCGGTCCGGTGGTGAGGAGGCGCTGGGCGGGTACACCAACGAGACCGTCGACTCGGCGCTCGACACGGGCCGCTCGGCGACCGACCCGGCGCAGCGGGCGGCGGCGTACCGGCGGCTGCAGCGGGCGTACGTGACGGCGCCGGGCATGGTGACGCTGGCGGAGCCGAGCCACACCTACGTGATCCGGGAGAGCTGGGACGGCTACGAGCCGGTTGTCGACGCCGAGACCGCGGACCTCACCTGGGGGGCGTGGTGGAACCTGGAGAAGTGGACGCCGCGATGATCGATCTGGCCGCCGTGCGGGCCGACACGCCCGCCTGCCATCGCGGGGTCTTCCTGGACAGCGCGGGGTCGTCGCTGCCGCCGGTGCAGGTTCTCGACGAGGTGATCGGCCACCTGCGCCGCGAGGCCGAGATCGGCGGGTACCGCGCGCACGACGAGCGGCGGGAGGAGCTGGAGGCCGGCTACGGGCTGATGGCGTCGCTGCTGGGCTGCGAGCCCGACGAGGTGGCGTTCACCGACAGCGCGACCCGCTCGTGGCTGGCGGCCTTCGACGCCGTGCCGCTGTCGGCCGGCGACCGGATCCTGGTGACCGAGGTCGAGTACGCGGGGAACGCCATCCCGCTGCTGCGCCGGGCCGACGAGGTCGGGGCGGTCGTGTCGCCGGTCCCGTCGGCGCCGTCGGGCGAGGTGGACGTCGCCGCGCTGCGCCCGATGCTGGACGAGCGGGTCAAGCTGGTGTCCCTGGTGCACGTGCCGACCAACGGTGGCCTGGTGAACCCGGTGGCGTCGGTCGTCGAGGCGGCCCATGAGGTGGGTGCGTTGGTGCTGCTGGACGCGTGCCAGTCGGTGGGCCAACTCCCGGTCGACGCGGCCGCGCTGGGGGCCGACATCATCTCGGGCACCGGCCGCAAGTGGCTGCGCGGCCCGCGGGGGAGTGGGTTCCTGATGGTTCGCCGCTCGGCGATGCCCCGGCTGCGCCCGCGCCAGGTCGACCTGCACTCCGGCACGTGGAGGTCCCCGACGGAGTACACCCTGCGCGACGACGCCCGGGTGTTCGAGCTGTGGGAGTCGAGCATCGCCGACCGCCTCGGTCTGCTCGCCGCGGTCCGCTACGCGGTGTCCCTGGGGATCGACCCGATCACGGCGGCGGTGCGCGACCGGGCGTCCTACCTGCGGGAGGGCTTGTCGTCGGTCCCCGGCGTGACGGTCCACGACCTTGGCGCCGACCAGTGCGGCATCGTGAGCTTCACCGTCGACGGCGTCTCGGCCAAGGAGGTCCAGCAGCGCCTGGCCACCCGAGGCGTGACCGTCACGGTGACCGGTGTGCTGTCGACCCAGTACGACATGACTCGCCGGGCCTTGCCGGAGGTCGTCCGAGCGTCCCCGCACTACTTCGTATCCGAGCCCCAACTCGACGAGGCCGTCGCCGCCCTCATGCCCTGAACGACGCGTTCGAGACGCTCAGCGTCCGGAGCGCGTCGTTCGGGGCATTGGGCTCAGCCGGCGTTGGTCAGCAGGATGTCCACCGCGCCGTCGTTGCGGGTCGTCTGGGGGACGATGTCCTCGTCGGGCGGGTAGAAGCCGTCGATGCCGCCGCCGCTCGGGTACATCTCGAAGCAGTAGGTCAGCACCTTGTGCTCGCCCCACATCCAGTCGTTGATGTCACCGTCGGTGATGTACAGACCGCTCGACTGGTCCGGCGTGTAGCCGTTCGACGACGCCATCTGGGTGCCGATGTCCTCGAAGTGGTCGTACTCCTCCTGGGTCATCCCGTCGGTCACCTCGTCGTAGGTGTGCCCGAACGGCCACAGCACCAGCTCCGAGAACGTGTGGAAGTCGATGTGCGCCTTGATCTGCCGGGCGTCGACCCACGCCTGCAACGCCGCGACCTCGGGCGTCGACGCAGCCGATGCGCCGCGGTAGTCCTCGGCCGACGTCGAGCCGCTCGACCCGCCGCAGCAGCCCCACAGATACGAGAAGTTCCGGTTGATGTCCGTCCCGACCGTGCCGTCCGAGTTCGGCTGCCGGTTCTTGCGCCAACCCTGGTACTCGCCGCCGGAGATGTCGAACTCCGAACCGTCCGGGTTCAGGCTCGGCACCACGAAGATCTCCCGGCTGTCCACGAATCCGGTGACGGCCTGGTCGGTGCCGTAACCGTCGGTGAACCGCTGGATGATGTGCAGGCACATCTCCGTCGTCAGGTGCTCGCGCGCGTGCATGTTGCACGTGAACAGCACCTCGGGCTCGTCCTCGTCGGTCGCGGCGTTGTCGCTGATCTTGAGAACCGGCAGGTCACGGCCCTCGTACGACGAGCCGACGCTGGACAGCGCGCTGATCGCGGCATGGTCGGACGCCGCGGCCCGCACCTCGGCCACCATCTCGTCGTAGGTGTGGTAACTCTCGTCGCCCGCAGGGAAGTCGGCGGCCGACACGTCGCGGGTCGACGGGCCACCGCTGCGCTCGGCGAGCAGCTCGTCGACGTCGCCGGTCAGCTCCAGGGTGAAGCCGTCCGAGCGAAGCGCGGCCGCCTGCGCGGGGCCGGCCACGATCTCCATCGCGCCGTCCCGGGCACCCAGCACGTCGACGCCGGAGCTGGCCACCTCGGTCCGCGACGCGGCGTCCATGGCATCGTCCTTGGCAGCGGTCACCCGATAGAGACCACGGTCAGGTGATGGAGCGGCGGTGGGTTCCTCCGCGCCCGCCGACCAGCCGGTGACCACCACCAGGCCGGTCGCGGCGGCCGCGACCAGCGCGAGCGCGCGACGTTTGGTGAACATGTCCCCTCCGAAGGAACGCGAGCGAGTGATCAGCCGAGCGTGCTGCGCGTGTTCGGCCGGCGACAACCCGTCATTGGTCGGGGAATCCCGCCTGGTGGACGATCACCCGACGAACGTAGTGGGCCGTTCGGCCGCGCCACCCGACCACATACCCTGGGACACACCAGGCCCCGGAACCGAAGGAAGCCGATGCTGAGCCGCACCGACCTGCGTGGTCGAGTCCCGTCCCCGGCCGAGCTGCGCGCCTTGCTGCCGCGCGCCGACATGGACGTGGACGCCGTGCTGCATCGAGTTCGCCCGATCGTGGACGACGTCCGCGATCGCGGCGTGTCCGCGGCCCTCGAGTACGCCGAGCGCTTCGACGGAGTGCGACCGAAGACCGTCCGGGTGGCCGAGGAAGGCCTGAAAGAGGCGCTCGACAAGCTTGACGGCGAGGTTCGGGAGGCTCTCGAGGAGTCTGTCAAGCGAGCTCGCGCGGTCCACGCCGACCAGCGGCGCCCCGACGTCACCACGCAGGTCGTGCCGGGTGGCACGGTCACCGAGCGTTGGGTGCCGGTCCGGCGGGTCGGCCTCTACGCACCCGGCGGCCTCGCGGTCTACCCGTCGAGCGTCGTGATGAACGTCGTGCCCGCGCAGACCGCCGGCGTCGATTCGCTGGTCGTGTGCTCGCCGCCGCAGGCCGAGTTCGGCGGTCTGCCGCACCCGACCATCCTCGCCGCGGCCGCGCTCCTCGGCGTCACCGAGGTGTGGGCGGTCGGCGGCGCGCAAGCCGTGGCGCTGCTCGCGTACGGCGGCACCGACACCGACGGCACCGCGCTCGGGCCCGTCGACATGGTCACCGGGCCGGGCAACGTCTACCTGACCGCCGCCAAGCGCCTGCTCCGCGGGTTCATCGGCATCGACTCCGAGGCCGGCCCCACCGAGATCGCGATCCTCGCCGACGCCACCGCCGACCCGGTGCACGTCGCCGCCGACCTCATCAGCCAGGCCGAGCACGACACGCTCGCCGCGAGCGTCCTCGTCACCGACTCCGAGCAGCTCGCGGACCAGGTCGACGCCGAGCTCGAGCGCCAGGTCGGGCGCACCAAGCACGCCGAGCGGATCACGACCGCGTTGCGCGGCAAGCAGTCCGGCTGCGTCCTCGTGTCCACCGTGGACGACGGACTGTCCGTCGTGGACGCCTACGCGGCCGAGCACCTCGAGGTGCAGACGGTCGCGGCGGCCGAGGTAGCGGCCAGGGTCCGGGCCGCCGGGGCGGTCTTCGTCGGGCCGCACAGCCCGGTCTCGCTCGGCGACTACTGCGCCGGCTCCAACCACGTGCTGCCCACCGGCGGCTGCGCGCGGCACTCGTCGGGCCTGTCGGTGCAGACGTTCCTGCGTGGCATCCACGTGGTCGACTACTCCCGCGACGCGCTCCAGGAGGTCGCCGGCACGGTGGTCGCGCTCGCGAACGCCGAGGACCTGCCCGCGCACGGCCAGGCGGTCACCGCCCGGTTCGGAGGCGCCGAGTGAGTGTCGGCGACGAGATCGGGATGGACGACCTGCCGCTGCGGGAGGACCTGCGTGGCGCCAGCCCGTACGGCGCGCCGCAGCTGGATGTCCACACGCGACTCAACACCAACGAGAACCCCTACCCGCCGCCGCCCGCGCTCGTCGCCGACGTCACCGCGGCCGTGGCCGAGGCGGCCGCGGACCTGCACCGCTACCCCGACCGGGACGCGACCGCGCTGCGCGCCGACCTCGCGAGCTACCTCACCGCGTCCACCGGCGTGCCGCTGTCGGTCGCGAACCTCTGGGCCGCCAACGGGTCCAACGAGGTGCTGCAGCAGATCCTGCAGGCCTTCGGCGGTCCGGGCCGCACGGCGCTGGGCTTCGAGCCGTCGTACTCGATGCACCCGATCATCGCCACCGGCACCCGCACCGAGTGGGCGCCGACCCCGCGCCGCGCGGACTTCACGCTCGACACCGCGCGGGCCGCCGAGGTGCTCACCGAACGCGCGCCCGACGTCGCGTTCGTCACCAGCCCGAACAACCCGACCGGCGGCTCGATCCCGCTCGACGGGCTCCGCGCGCTCATCGAGGCCGCGCCGGGGCTCGTCGTCGTGGACGAGGCCTACGTGGAGTTCTCCTCGCGGCCCAGCGCGGTGCGGCTCATCGAGGAGTTCCCGGCACGGCTCGTCGTGTCCCGCACGATGAGCAAGGCGTTCGCGTTCGCCGGCGGGCGCCTGGGCTACCTCGCCGCGGCGCCCGCGGTGGTCGACGCGCTGCAATTCGTCCGGCTGCCCTACCACCTGTCGTCGCTCACCCAGGCGGCCGCGCGGGCGGCGCTGCGGCACGCCGAGGACACGCTGCGTTCGGTGCACGCGCTTGCCGCCGAGCGGGACCGGGTGATGGAGTCGTTGGGTGGTCTGGGTCTCGACGTCGTGCCCAGCGACGCCAACTTCGTCCTCTTCGGACAGTTCGCGGACGCCCGCGCCTCCTGGGAGTCCTATCTGGAGCACGGGGTGCTGCTCCGCGACGTCGGCATTCCCGGGCACCTGCGGGTTACCATCGGCACCCCGGCCGAGAACGACGTGTTCCTGGCCGCCAGTAAGGAGATCGTCAGGTGAACCGCATCGGCCGGATCGAGCGGACCACGAAGGAGTCGTCGGTGGTCGTCGAGATCGACCTCGACGGCGCCGGCAAGGTGGACGTGTCCACCGGGGTGCCGTTCTACGACCACATGCTCACGTCTTTCGGCGTGCACGGCGCCTTCGACCTCACCGTCAGCGCAACCGGCGACGTCGAGGTGGACGCCCACCACACGGTGGAGGACGTGGCGATCGTGCTGGGCGAGGCGATCGGCACGGCGCTGGGCGACAAGCAGGGCATCCGCCGCTTCGGCGACGCCTGGATCCCGATGGACGAGACCCTCGCGCACGCGGCGGTCGACGTCTCGGGTCGCCCGTACTGCGTCCACTTGGGAGAGCCGGAGACGATGGTCGGCTTCACCGTGGGCGGCAACTACCCGACGGTCCTCAACCGGCACGTGTTCGAGTCGCTGGCCTTCCACGCGCGGATCGCGCTGCACCTGCGTGTCGTGCACGGCCGCGACCCGCACCACATCACCGAGGCCCAGTACAAGGCGGTCGCCCGGGCGTTGCGCGCCGCCGCGGAGTCCGACCCGCGGCTGACCGGCGTTCCCAGCACCAAGGGCGTCCTCTAGGCTTCCTCGCCATGTCCAAGGAAGTCGTCGTCATCGGGCTCTTCGCCGTTGCCGGGTTCTTGATCGGTGGCGTCTACTCGACCTGGAAGACCGCCCGGGGCCTAGCGATGCTCCTCGGGGTCGCCGCCGCCGTCGCGGTCGCGGGCGCCATCATCTGGATGGTCGCCTAGCCGGGCCAGCGGTAGAACGTCTTGTCGGTGCGCTGTGCCCCGAGCGCGGCGTAGAAGCGCTCGGCGCCGGTGTTCCCCTGGTCGACCGTCCACTCGATCCGGCTACATTCCCGCTCCGCGGCCACCTTCCGCAGCGCGCGCAGCAGGCCTTCGCCGATGCCGGCGCCACGATGCCCGTCGGCGACGAACAGGTCCTTCATGAACATCGACGTGTGCAGGTCGGCGGCCGGCCAGTGGAACGAGTACGTCGCGATCCCCGCCAGCACGCCATCCCGGCGCGCGACCAACGCGGACGACAGCGGCGGCGAGCCGAACAGGATATCCGCGATCCGCCGCTCCCGCACGTCGACCGCCTCGAACTCGGTCTTGCCGTAGTGCCGGTCCAGCTCCTCCAGCAGCCCCACCAGCTCCGGCACGTCCGCCCGGTCCGCCGGCCCGATCACGATCATCCCGCCTCCAGCACTCGGTCGAGCTGATCATCGAGCACGCGGGTGGCCGCGTCCATGGTGAGATGGCCCGCAGCCAGATATGCCGACAGCCCGGTGCCGAGCGCCAGCAGGCTGGTCGCGGCGAGGGCCGGGTCGGCGTCCGGGTTCGCCTCCTTCAGCAGCGCGGCGAGGGTCGGCTGGATCTGGTCGGGGCCCGCGGTGTGCGGCTGGTCCGCGAGCCTCGGGTCGGTGAACGCCAGCGCCGCGTACGCCGCGTGCAGCCGGTAGAGGTCCGCGCTCACCTCGTCGGTCGGGAGCAGCTCGTGCATGATCGCGCGGACCTGGGCGGCCGGCGGACCCTCGCCCGGTGCCGGCAGTCGCGTGGCGATCGTGGCGCGCAGGTGGAGCAGGCCGCCCCGCAGCAGCTCGGCCTTGGTGGGGAAGTAGTACTGGACGAGGTTGACCGAGACGCCGGCCTCGCGCGCGACCTCCCGGAAGCCGGTGGCGTGCAGCCCGTGCACGCCGGCGCACCGCACCAGTGCCGCGGCGAGCTCGCGGCGTCGTTCGTCGTGGTCCACCCGTTTCGGCACCGGTTTATCGTACCGCTGTACTATGTAACGGTGACCGAACGGAAGCCGCCGGCCATGCCGGTCGAGGACTGGGTCGAGCGACAGATCCGGATGGCCCAGGAACGCGGGGACCTGGACGATCTGCCGGGCGCGGGCAAACCGATCCCGAACCGCCGTGGCGGCACGATGGAGTGGGTGGCGCAGAAGCTGCGCGGGGAGAACGCCGACATCGCGGCGCTGCTGCCGCCGTCGCTGGCGCTGCCCAAGGAGGTGGCCGACCTCCCTGCGCGGCTGACGAAGGAGCAGTCGGAGCAGCGGGTGCGGGAGATCGTGGCCGACCTGAACGCGCGGATCGCCAAGGCCCACCGCGAGCCGCAGGTCGGCCCGCCGCTGCGGATGGGCCCGGTGGTGGTGGAGGAGGCGGTCGAGTCCTGGCGCGCCGCGCGATAGGCGTGGCCTCCGGCCCCCGGGATCCAGCGTAGCCCCGGGCACCGACGGTTTCGGCCGAGCGCGGCGGGTGCTGTGGACAACTCCGGACTCGCGCTAGTTGATGCCGCCCTCGGACGCCGCCTTCAGGCGCGGCGCGCCCGGACCCAGAGCGGCGAGAGTGTCCTCGCGGTTCATCAGGTGACACGCCTTCAGCGACAGGCACCCGCAGCCGATGCATGCGGTCAGGCGGTCCCGTAAGCGCTGCATCGAGTCGATCCGCGCGTCGAGCTCGCCGCGCCACAGCTGGGACAGCCGGGCCCAGTCGGCCTTCGTCGGGGTGCGGCCCTCCGGCAGGGTCGCCAGCGCGTCGTGGATCTCCTCCAGCGACAGGCCGACCCGCTGCGCCGTCCGGATGAACGCCAGCCGCCGGAGCACCGCTCGGGCGTATTTCCGCTGGTTGCCGGTGGTTCTCTCGGACGAGATCAGGCCTCGTTCCTCATAGAACCGCAGTGCGGTGTGCGGCACGCCACTGCGCTTGGCCACATCACCGATCGTCAGCACATCCGGCAGTTTGGGCACGTCACCGACCCTACCGGCTGATCCTCGACCTAGGTGGAGCTGTCCACCGGGCGGACAGCAGGGCTTGACCTCCACCGGACTCGACGTTGCACGCTCGTGGCATGAGACGGACACAGGACCTCGCCGACCTCTTCCGGAGGATGACCGGCGACGAGAAGCACGAATGGGCCGCGGCGTCCACATTGGACGTTCTGTGGGTACTCTACGACCGGGTGCTGAACATCTCGCTCCGACAACCAGGACGACCCTGACCGGGACCGGTTCCTGCTCTCCAAGGGACACGGCCCCATGGCCTACTACGCCGTCCTCGCCGCCAAGGGCTTCCTCGACCCGGACGCCCTCGACAGCTGGACCACGTTCGGCTCTCCGCTCGGCCAGCACCCCGACCGGGTGCTCGTTCCCGGCGTCGAGATCGGCTCCGGCTCGCTCGGCCACGGGCTCGGCCTCGGCGTCGGCACCGCGCTCGGCCTCCGGGCACAGAAGCGGACCGCGCGCACGGTCGTCCTGGTCGGCGACGGCGAGCGCGACGAGGGCAGCAACCACGAGGCCATCGCCGTCGCCGGGCGGCTCGGGCTCGACCGGCTCACCGTCGCCGCCATCGACAACGGCTCGTCCAGCCACGGCTGGCCGGGTGGCATCGCGCGCCGGTTCGAGGTCGAGGGCTGGGCGAGCCACACCGTCGACGGCCGCGACCACGACGCCATCCACAACGCCTTCACCGCCGAGCACGCCGGCCGCCCGGCCGTCGTCGTCGCCACGATCGAGGAGGACCGGTGACCAGCACCATGCGGCTCATGCGCACCGCGTTCGTCGACACCGTCACCAGCGCGCTCGACCTCGACCCTCGGCTCGCCGTCGTCACCGCGGACATCTCCAGCGGAGCGTTCGACGAGGCCAGGGCACGTCACCCGGACCGGGTGATCAACCTCGGGATCCGCGAGCAGGCGATGATCGGCGTGGCCGGCGGCCTCGCGCTCACCGGGATGCGCCCGGTCGTGCACAGCTACACACCGTTCCTCGTCGAGCGGCCGCTCGAGCAGATCAAGCTCGACCTCGGCCACCAGGACGTCGGCGCCGTGCTGGTGAGCATCGGCGGCTCCTACGACGACCCGGTGTGGGGTCGCACCCACCAAGGCCCGGCCGACGTCGCGCTGCTCGACGCGCTGCCCGGGTGGACCATCCACGTGCCCGGCCACCCCGACGAGGTCGAGCCGCTGCTGCGGGACGCGCTCGCCGGCGACGGCCGGGTCTACCTGCGACTGTCCACTCGGGAGAACTCGGCGGCGTACCCGGTCGGCGGGAAGTTCACCTTGGTACGCAAGGGGAATGACGGAGTCGTGGTCGCCGTCGGGCCCACGCTCGACCCGGTGCTCGAGGCGACGGCCACGCTGGACGTGACCGTGCTGTACGCGAACACGGTGCGCCCGTTCGACCACGCCGGCCTGCGGGCGGCGCTCGGCGACCGGGCGGACGTCGTGCTCGTCGAGCCGTACCTGGCGGGCACGTCCGCGCACGAGGTCGCGGTGGCGCTCGGCGACGTGCCGCACCGGTTGCGCGCGCTGGGTGTGCGGCGCGACGTGGAGGTCCGCGCCTACGGCACCGCGCCCGAGCACGACGCGGTGCACGGGCTCGACCCCGCCGGCCTCACCGAATCCATCCGATCATTTTTGGTCTAGACCCTTTCGGGTGATGTGTGCGTTGCCGTACCGTGGTCAACCAACCACGGACTGTGTCGGGGGTACGCGATGAGGCGACGACTGGTGGGTGGGCTCGCGGTGCTGTCCGCGCTGGTCCTGGCGGCACCGACGGCCGGCGCGGAGGTGGAGCCGGGGGGATGGGGCTCGTACTCGCCGGGGTTCTCCGTGCAGGAGCGCGGCTGTGGCGACGTGAGCGACCTGACCTTCCGGCTCACCTGCTCGACGGCCGGCGGCGACCAGCGTGCCGAGCGCCGCTACACCACCTACACGAGCGGTTCGCGGCAGTTCGAGGGCTACTTCCGGATCACCAGCATGAGCGGCAGCCGGATCAGCCTGAAGCAGACGTTCAACGAGGCCGACGGGCCGTTCTTCATGCTCGCGGTCGAGCGCGGCGGCCGGCTCTACGCGGTGCACGGCGGCACCACGGTCGGCACCGGCGCGACCGTCGGCGCGACCGTGCGGATCAACACGGTGCACGACGTCGGCGGTACCCATCGGACCTATGTCAACGGCTCGCTCAAGCACACCGTGTCCGGCCCGAGCGGGCCCTACTACGACAAGTTCGGCGCCTACCGCACGGACAGCGGCGCCGGGCAGATCACCGTGGAGCGGAGCGGCATCCGCTTCTGGCGCAAGTAGATGCGGGCGGTGCCGGCCGCGCTCGCGGCGCTGGTGTCGATGCTGACGGCGTGCGGCTCGGCCGGCGCGGACGGTCCGGCGGACGAGGGGCCCGCCGGGCCCGACCTGTCGGCCGAGCTGGTCACGCCCACCGACATCGCGCTGCGCTGGCGGGCCGGCGACCCGGCCGCGGCGGCGTACGTCGTCGAGTTCGCCACCGAGCCGGGCGGCCGGTACACGATCCTCGAGTTCCTGCCGCCGGACCGGACCACGTTCACCCATCCCGACCTGATCCCGCGCACACCGTTCTACTACCGCGTCCGCCCGGTCCACGGGCCGCCGTCCTCGCCGGTCGAGGTCACGATGACGCCGGTAGAGGGCGCGCCGCCCGGGGACTGGACCGCGCCACGCGCCGTCCCGGACGACCGGGCCCGGCCCGAGCGGCTCGGCGCGCCGACCAACCTCACGGCCGAGGTCGTCGCCGCCGACGGCGTCCGCTTCAGCTGGACCGACAACGCCACCGCCGAGGCCGGCTTCCTCCTGGAGTCCCGTCCGGCCGGGACCGAGGAGTTCCGGGTGGTCGCGGTGCTCGACCCGGACGTCAACACCGTCGGGCTGGTCACCCTCCCCGAGGAACGCGTCGCGGCGTACCGGCTCCGCGCCTACGAGCTGGGGCCCGCGTCGAATGTGGCCCATCGGACGACCGGCGGTCCGTGACATCTCGTAGCCTGGGGGCGTGGCACGAGTGGTCGTACTGGACTACGGATCCGGCAACCTGAGGTCGGCCGAGCGCGCGTTGCGCCGGGTCGGCGCGGACGTCGAGGTGACCAGTGACCGGCACGCCGCCCAGGAGTGCGACGGGCTGGTGGTGCCCGGGGTGGGCGCGTTCGCCGCGTGCATGGCGGGCCTGCGCGGGGTCGGTGGCGAGTCGATCATCGAGCGGCGGCTGGCCGGCGGCCGGCCGGTGCTCGGGGTCTGTGTCGGCATGCAGATCCTGTTCGAGCGCGGCATCGAGCACGGCGTGGAGACGGACGGCTGCGCGCAATGGCCGGGCACGGTGTCGCGGCTGGACGCGGAGATCGTGCCGCACATGGGTTGGAACACGGTCCGCCCGCCGGCCGGCTCGGTGCTGTTCGACGGTCTCGACGCCGGCGCCCGGTTCTACTTCGTCCACTCCTATGCGGCCCGCGAGTGGGAGCTGCGGCCCGAGTCCCCGATGCCCGCGCCGCTCGTGACGTGGGCCACGCACGGCGGCGACTTCGTGGCGGCCGCGGAGAACGGCCCGCTCGCCGCGACCCAGTTCCACCCCGAGAAGTCCGGCGACGCGGGCGCGCACCTGCTGACCAACTGGGTGAAGGCGCTGGGTTAACGAGGCTGCGCGACCAGCCTGGAGAACTCCCGGTCCGGATCCTTGAGCAGCCCGTGAATCGTGGCGAACGCGGGGCACGGCCACTCGACGCCGCACGTGCGGCAGCCCGCCGCGCCGGTGGATGTGTCGTGCAGGGCCAGAACCGCGCGGACGACCGTGACGAGGTCGGGTATGAGCGAGCGGGCCGACGCGGTGTCCTCTTCGGACCACGAGGCGTACTTCAACGCGAGGAACTCGGCCTCGTCGAGGTGCCGGTAGAGATTTCCGCGCAGCAGACGGAATGCGTCGGTCACCGCGGGTGAGACATTGTCCATGACCATATCGAATACGATGCCACTTGATCATCGCATTCCTCCGATGGGGGACATTCGAGGTGGCTCCCGCCCGGCTCGATACCCTTGCGAGCGTGACGTTCACGCTGCTCCCCGCTGTCGATGTCCGCGACGGTAGGGCCGTCCGCCTGCTGCAGGGCCGATCCGGCACCGAGACCGGTTACGGCGACCCGTTGGACGCCGCGCTCGCGTGGCAGGACGACGGTGCCGAGTGGATCCATCTGGTCGACCTCGACGCGGCGTTCGGCACCGGCGACAACCGCGCCCGGCTCGCGGACATCGTCGGCCGGCTCGACGTCGAGGTGGAGCTGTCCGGCGGCATCCGGGACGACGCCTCGCTGGCCGCGGCGCTCGCGACCGGCTGCGCCCGGGTGAACCTGGGCACGGCGGCGCTGGAGCACCCCGAGTGGTGCTCGCGCGCGATCGGCGAGTTCGGCGACCGGGTCGCGGTCGGTCTCGACGTGCGGATCGACGACGCGGGGGAGCACCACCTCGCGGCGCGCGGCTGGACCGAGGACGGCGGCCTGCTGTGGGACGTGCTGGACCGCCTGGAGCGGGACGGCTGCTCGCGGTACGTGGTGACCGACGTGACCAAGGACGGCACGTTGGCGGGCCCGAACCTGCGGCTGCTGCTGGACGTGTGCGAGCGGTCGAAGGCGCCGGTGATCGCGTCCGGTGGCGTGTCGAGCCTCGATGACGTGTCGGCCCTGGCCGGTCTCGCTTCCGTCGGGGTGGAGGGGACGATCATCGGCAAGGCGCTCTACACCCGGGCGTTCACCCTGCCCGAGGCGCTGGCGCTCACTCGCTGAGCTCGATCGCGAGGCAGACGGTGCCGGTGCGGCCCCGGCGCAGGACGCTGGCGCCGATGACGACGCGACCGGTGACGCCGTACTTGCGCTTCAGCACCGTGCGGCCACGCTCGGAGCCGTCGGCGTCGAGGATGCGCGCGTGCCCCTTGACGGTGGCGCCGCGGGGCTTGCCGCGCAGGTCGCACTCGGCGACCTCGACCGTCCCGGTGTTGCGGACGCGCTTGACCTTGCCGGCCTTCGCCTGCGTCCAGACGATCAGCTCCTCGCCGTCCCGCCCGACCCAGACCGGGGTCGGGACGGGAGTGCCGTCCCGCCGGAAGGTCGTGACGAGCAGGTAGTTGCCGCGGCTCAGCCGTTCCACTTCGGACGCCATGCCGGCAACGCTACCCACCGGCTCCTGTGGGTGCTCTCAGCCGTCACGGCGTGCGGCGGCGCAGCGTCGCCGAGCCGAGCACCAGTGCCAGTACCGCGCACCCGGCCACGATCAGGAGGTTGCGCACCAGGGCCCCGTCGATGTCCGACGAATGCGTGACCTGGGTCAGCGCGTCGACGGCATAGGACAGCGGCATGATGTTGGAGAGCCACTCCAGCACCGGCGTCATCGCCTCCCGCGGCGCGAACAGGCCGCACAGCAGGATCTGCGGCATCACGATGGCCGGCATGAACTGCACGGCCTGGAACTCCGTTCGCGCGAACGCGCTCGCCAGCAGACCGAGCGCGGTGCCGAGCAGCGCGTCGAGCACCGCGATCAGCAGCAGCAGCCACACCGAGCCGCCGATCTCCAGACCCAGCCAGGTGAGCGAGATGCCGGCCGCGACCAGCACCTGCAGCACCGCCACCATCCCGAAGGCGATCGCGTAGCCGAAGAGCAGGTCGAACTTGCCGATCGGCATCGTCATGAGCCGCTCGAGGGTCGCCGTCGTGCGCTCGCGCAGCGTCGTGATCGACGTGACGATGAACATGATCGCGAACGGGAACACCGCGAGCAACGCGGGCGCGGTCGCGCTGAACACCAGCTCGCTGTTGAACACGAAGCGCAGCAGGATCAGCAGCAGCGAGGGCAGCAGCACCATGAGCGCGACGGTGCGGCGGTCGTGGCGGAGCTGGGTGAGGATGCGCCGGGCGGTGGCCAGCGTGTAGCCGGCGTTCATGCCGAGGTTGATGCGCTGTCTCACCGGATCGCTCCGCCCGCCGGTTCGTGGGCCCGTTCCCGGTGTCGTTGGTTCGCTCGAAAGCTCACTCATACGGTGCCCACCGGCCTCGCTCCGCTCGGCGTGAGAGGCATTCGCACCGGTCCTGCCGGGCACGTCGCGTTGGGGGCTCACGCCACGGCCTCCTGCTTGCGGACCAGGTGCAGGAAGGCCTGCTCGAGGTCGTCGGTGTCGGTGACGGTGCGGAGGGCGGCCGGCGTGTCGTCGGCGAGAATGTCACCGTCGCGCATCAGCAGCAGCCGCTCGCAGCGGGCGGCCTCGTCCATCACGTGGCTCGACACGAGCAGAGTGACGCCGCGGTCGGCGAGCCTGCGGAACAGGTCCCACAGCTCCTCGCGCAGCACCGGGTCGAGGCCGACTGTCGGCTCGTCGAGAACCAGCAGCTCAGGACGGCCGAGCAGGGCGACGGCCAGGCTCGCCCGGCTGAGCTCACCACCGGACAGGTTGCCCACCAGCTGGTTGGCGTTGCGGCCCAGACCGACCTCCCCGATCACCCGGTCCACGTCGTCCCCGGGCGCCCGCAATATCGCGGCGAAGTAACGAAGGCTCTCGGTGACCGTCAGGTCCGCGTAGACCGACGGGTTCTGCGTCGCGTAGCCGATCTTGTCGCGCAGCCGGGCGCTGCCGGCCGGATCGCCGAGCACCGTGACGGTGCCGCCCGCGACGATCTGCACCCCGACGACCGCGCGCATGAGGGTGGTCTTGCCGCACCCGCTCGGACCGAGCAGGCCGGTGATCGAGCCGCGTGCGATGGCGAAGCTCACGTCGTGCAGCACCTCCCGGGTGCCGCGGCGCACCCGCAGCCCCTCGGCGACGACAGTGTAATTAGTCATGCGTTTAATTCTGCGCCCGTTGAGTTCCGCCGTCAAGCGGAACCTCGGGATCAGCCGTCGAAATAGTGCTGGATCACCGGGGCGACGAGCTCGACGACCTCGTCCTCGGTGGCGGAGGCCATCGGCTCGGCGCCGATGACGTAGCGCATCATCACGAGGCCGATCATCTGCGAGGCCGCGCCGGTGAGCCGCAGCGGCGGCAGGTCCAGCGCCGCCGCCACCTTGGCGAGCACCGCGGTCTCCATGAACTGGCGCAGCTGCGCGGCCACCTCGGGGTTGCTGCTGACCGAGCGCACCAGCGCGAAGAAGGGCAGTCGTGTCACCGGCTCGGACCACAGTCCCAGAAACAGCCGCAGGATCCGCTCGCCGATCTGCTCGCGTGGTCCGGCCAGGATGACGTCCACCAGGGCCGACGGGTTGAACGGCAGGTTCATCGCCGCGACGAAGACCTGGTCCTTCGAGCCGAAGAAGTGGTGCACGAGCGCCGGGTTGACCCCGGCCTCGGCCGCGATGCCGCGGATGGTGGCGCCGCCGAAGCCGCGAGCCGCGAACTGGTTGCGGGCCGCCGCCAGGATGTCGTCCCTGGTCTGCGTCTGCCCGGGCCGCCGCCCCGTACGCGCCACCTCGGCTCCTCTCGTCCCACCGCCAGTATCCTCGACGGCATGCCAGTTGCTGTCCGGGTGATTCCGTGTCTGGACGTCGACGCCGGCCGGGTGGTCAAGGGCGTCAACTTCACCGACCTCGTCGACGCGGGCGACCCGGTCGAGCTCGCCGCCGCGTACGACGCCGAGGGCGCCGACGAACTGACCTTTTTGGACGTCACCGCGTCCTCCTCGGACCGCGAGACCACGTTCGACGTGGTGCGGCGCACCGCGGAGCAGGTGTTCATCCCGCTCACCGTGGGCGGCGGCGTCCGTGCGGCGTCCGATGTGGACCGTCTGCTGCGAGCGGGCGCGGACAAGGTGAGCATCAACACAGCCGCGATCCTGCGGCCCGAGCTGCTGCACGAGTGCTCGCTGCGGTTCGGCGCGCAGTGTGTCGTCCTGTCGGTGGACGCGCGTCGGGCGGCGACCCCGTCCGGGTTCGAGGTCACCACGCACGGCGGCCGGCAGGGCACCGGCATCGACGCGGTCGAGTGGGCCGCCCGCGGCCAGGAGCTCGGCGTCGGCGAGATCCTGCTGAACTCGATGGACGCGGACGGCACCAGGGCCGGCTTCGACCTCGAGCTGATCAAGCTCGTGCGCGCGGTGGTCGACGTCCCGCTGATCGCGAGCGGCGGCGCGGGCGCGGTGGGCCACTTCCCGCCCGCGGTCGCCGCGGGCGCGGACGCAGTGCTCGCGGCGTCGGTGTTCCACTTCGGACAACTGCGCATCGGCGAGGTCAAGGACGCCTTGCGGCAGGCCGGGGTCGTGGTCCGATGAGCGAGCCTGCGAGCGATCCATTGTCACCTGGCGAGCCTGCGAGCGATCCATTGTCACCTGGCGAGCCGGCGAGCGATCCATTGTCACCTGGCGAGCCGGCGAGCGATCCATTGTCACAGGGCGAGCCTGCGAGCGAACCATTGTCACAGGGCGAGCTCCCGACACCGCCCACTTTGGACTCCGGGATCGCCGCGCGGCTCAAGCGCGACGCGGACGGTCTCGTCTGCGCGGTGGCCCAGCGGCGGGGGACCGGCGAGGTGCTCATGGTCGCGTGGATGAACGACGAGGCGCTCGCGCTGACCCTGCGGACCCGGCGGGCGACGTACTTCTCGCGCAGCCGCGGCCGGTTGTGGGTCAAGGGCGAGACGTCCGGGCACACCCAGAAGGTGCACGAGGTCCGGCTCGACTGCGACGGCGACACGGTGCTGCTGGTCGTCGACCAGGAGGGCGCGGCCTGTCACACCGGGGCGGCGACGTGCTTCGCCGAGGACGTCCTGCTCAGGTGATCTCGCCGGTGATGTAGCGCTGGATGGTGGGCGCGACGGCGGCGACCATGGTGTCGATATCGGTGGAGGAGAGCGGCTCGAACTGGGCGACGTAGCGCACCATGCCCATGCCGACCAGCTGCGAGGCGACGAGCGTCGCGCGGAACTCGAGGTTGTCCAGGCCGACCGACTTCAGCACCCGCTCGACGATGTGCTTGATCAGGAAGTCGCGCAGCACATGGGCGGCCTGCTCGTGGCTGGTGACGCTGCGCATCAGCGCGGTGAAGACGCCGCCGCCGGTGGTGTCCCAGGTGGTGAGGAAGGTGCGGACGATGCGCCGGCCGATGTCGTCCACGTCGCCGTCGAGCAGGCGGTCGGCCACGTCCTTGGGGTTGAACGGGAGCTTGAGGACGGCCTCGGCGAACAGGCCCTCCTTGCCGCCGAACCAGTGGTTGACCATGGCCGCGTCGACCCCGGCCCTGGCGGCGATCGTGCGTACCGTGGCGCCGTCGTAGCCCTGCTCGATGAACACCGCGCGGGCCGCGTCGACCAGCGCGGCGCGGGTGTCCGTGCCACCGGGCCGCCTGCCTCGGCGGCGGGCGGCCCCTTGCGTCGCTGCCTTGCTCACCTCATCATCATGCGTCACGCGCGGCCAATTTTCAACAGTCCATGAATTTCACGAGCTTCGCCCGGCTCCGCGAGTCCCCCATTCCCGCCCGGCGAGTGCCCCGTCCGCGAGTGGGGGACTCGCCGGTTCCGAGTGGGGGACTCGCGGGTCCTGGGCGTTGGACTCGCGGGTCCGGAGTGTTGGACTCGCGGGTCCGGGGGCGGGGCGGGGCGCGGGCGCGGTGCCGGGACAATGGGGCGCATGGTCAGTGTGATCAACGCGGCGAAGGCCGTCGGCGGGCTGGGTGTCGTCTCTCCCACCCGGGACGAGTTCCACCAGCTCGCCGCCGAGCGGCGGGTCATTCCCGTGGTCCGGCGGGTGCTCGCCGACGCCGAGACGCCCGTCGGCGTGTACCGCAAGCTCGCGCAGGGACGGCCGAAGACCTTCCTCCTCGAGTCCGCCGAGAACGGGCGTTCCTGGTCGCGCTGGTCCTTCGTCGGCGTCGACAGCTCCGCCGTGCTCACCGAGCGCGACGGCGAGGCCTGCTGGGTCGGCACCGTCCCGGACGGCCTGCCCAGCGGCGGTGACCCGCTCCAGGTGCTCCGCGAGACCGTCGAGATCCTCCACACCGACGCCCTCCCCGGCCTCCCCCCGCTGACCGGCGGCATGGTCGGCTTCATCGGCTACGACGCCGTCCGCCGCCTCGAGCGCCTCCCCGAGCTCACCGACGACGACCTCCGGCTCCCCGAGCTGGCCATGCTCCTCGCCACCGACCTCGCCGCGCTGGACCACCACGAGGGCACCATCACTCTCATCGCCAACGCCGTGAACTGGGACGACACCCCCGCCCGGGTCGACGCGGCCTACGACGCCGCCATCGGGCGGCTCGACGCGATGACCGGCCGGCTGCACACCCCGACCGACGCCACCGTCGCCGTCTTCGACCGGCCCGAGCCCGAGTACGACAGGCGCAGGAGCCGCGAGGACTACACGAGCGCGGTGCGGACCGCCAAGGAGGCCATCCGCGCCGGCGAGGGCTTCCAGGTCGTCCTCTCCCAGCGTTTCGAGATGACGACCGACGCCGACCCCCTCGACGTCTACCGCGTCCTGCGCGCCACCAACCCCAGCCCGTACATGTACCTGCTCCGCCTCGACGGCTTCGACATCGTCGGCTCCAGCCCGGAGTCGCTGGTAACCGTGCGCGACGGCGTGGCCACCACGCACCCGATCGCCGGCACCCGGTGGCGCGGCGTCGACCCCGACGACGACGCCCTCCTCGAGAAGGACATGCTCAGCGACGAGAAGGAGCGCGCGGAGCACGTGATGCTCGTCGACCTCGGGCGCAACGACCTCGGCCGGGTCTGCCGCCCGGGCAGCGTCCACGTCGTCGACTTCTTCCGGGTCGAGCGCTACAGCCACGTGATGCACATCGTGTCGACCGTCACCGGCACCCTCGACGAGGCCAGGACCGCCTTCGACGCCGTGGCCGCGTGCTTCCCGGCCGGCACCCTCTCCGGCGCGCCCAAGCCGCGCGCCATGGAGCTCATCGAGGAGCTGGAGCCGACCCGGCGCGGGCTCTACGGCGGCGTCGTCGGCTATCTCGACTTCGCCGGCGACGCGGACACCGCCATCGCCATCCGCACCGCGCTGATGCGCGACGGCACCGCCTACGTGCAGGCCGGCGCCGGTATCGTGGCCGACTCCGACCCGGTCGCCGAGGACATCGAGTGCGTCAACAAGGCCAAGGCCGTACTCGCCGCGATCGCCACCGCGCAGACGATGCGCCCGGCCGCCGGGGGGCGCGGTGACTGAGCCGAGACCGACGCAGGCGACGCCGACGACGACCCGAGGTCCACTATGGATAGTCGCGGTGCTACTACTCGCCGCAGCGGCCGCCCTGTGGGGCTCGACCCGGATCAGCTGGGGTGTCGACACCCCGCGCTACGGCACGGCGCTCGCGCTCGCGGCGCTCGCCGGGTTCGCCGGCACGGTCGCGGTCGGCGGCTGGGGCAAGCGGGTCGTCGGCGCGGTCGTGGTGATCACCGGAGTACTCGCGGGTGCGCCGAGCGTGACCGCCGACGGCACCGGGCTCGGCCGCTGGATCGCCTTGCTGGGCGCGGTTCTGCTGGTCGTGGCGGGGTTGCTGGTGATCCGTTCCGGCGCGCTGCTGCCCACGCTCGGCGCCAGGTATCAGTCGGCTAACGCGCGGCGACGTTCCGGCGATCCGGACAAGGACATGTGGGACGGTCTGTCCCACGGTGAAGATCCAACAGTTCGCAACCCAGAGGATGAACGCTGAGCGTGGACCCGGTAACGAGTCACCGCACGGTGCGGGGTTAGCATCCCTTTGGCGGGAAAGGGGCAAAGCTGGTGACTGATAGCACCTGCGACACATCGGAAACGGCGCGACTGCCGGGACCGAGCAGCGCCGGCGAGTGTGGCCTGTGAGCGAGCCTGCGAGCGAACGAATGTCACAGGGCGACCGCGAGCGGCTCGACCGAGCCCGCGAGGGGGAGTCATGAGCGAGCTCAGCGTGCTCGAGTCGATCATCGAGGGCGTCCGCGAGGACCTGGCGGAGCGCGAGGCCGCGCTCCCGTTCGAAGCAGTGAAGGAGCGCGCGGCCAAGGCCGCGCCGCCCAAGGACGCCGTGGCCGCGCTGCGCGGCTCCGGCATCGGTGTCATCGCCGAGGTCAAGCGGCGCAGCCCGGCCAAGGGCGAGCTGGCGCAGATCGCCGACCCGGCGGCGCTGGCCAAGGACTACGCCGACGCGGGCGCACGGGTGATCAGCGTGCTCACCGAGGGGCGGCGGTTCGGCGGCTCGCTGGCCGACCTCGACGCGGTGCGGGCCGCGGTCGACGTCCCGTTGCTGCGCAAGGACTTCGTCGTCGGCCCCTACCAGGTGCACGAGGCGCGGATGCACGGCGCCGACCTGGTCCTGCTGATCGTCGCCGCGCTGGAGCAGAACGCGCTCGTCTCGCTGCTCGACCGGGTCGAGTCGCTGGGCATGACCGCGCTGGTCGAGGTGCACACCGCCGAGGAGGCCGACCGCGCGCTCGAGGCCGGCGCCACGGTGCTGGGCATCAACGCCCGCGACCTGCACACGCTCGAGGTCGACCGGGACGTGTTCGGTCGCATCGCGCCCGGGTTGCCGGTCGACATCATCAAGATCGCCGAGTCCGGCGTCCGCGGGCCGGGTGACCTCATGACCCACGCCGGCGCCGGTGCCGACGCCGTGCTCGTCGGCGAGAGCCTCGTCGCGAGCCCCGACCCCAAGGCCGCCGTGGTGCAGCTCGTCACGGCCGGCTCGCATCCGGCATGCCCGAGGCCGAGTCGGTGACCGAGCGGGACCCGCGGGACCCCGAGGTCGGCACTGTGCACGACCCGGACAAGCACGACCCGGACGCGCGCGGCCACTTCGGCCCGTACGGCGGTCGGTTCCTGCCCGAGGCGCTGATCGGCGCCATGGACGAGCTGTCCGCCGAGTACGACAAGGCACGCCTGGACCCGGAGTTCGTGGACGAGCTCAACAGGCTGCTGAAGGACTACGCCGGCCGCCCGTCACTGCTCACCGAGGCACCGCGGTTCGCCGAGCACGCGGGCGGCGTGCGGATCTTCCTCAAGCGCGAGGACCTCAACCACACCGGCTCGCACAAGATCAACAACGTGCTGGGCCAGGCATTGCTCACCAAGCGGATGGGCAAGAAGCGGGTCATCGCCGAGACCGGCGCCGGCCAGCACGGGGTGGCCACCGCCACCGCGTGCGCGCTGATGGGCCTGGACTGTGTGGTCTACATGGGCGAGGTCGACACCCGACGTCAAGCGCTGAACGTGGCCCGGATGCGACTGCTGGGCGCCGAGGTCATCCCGGTCAAGACCGGCTCGCGCACCCTCAAGGACGCCATCAACGAGGCGCTGCGCGACTGGGTCACCAACGTCGACACCACCCACTACCTGCTCGGCACCGCCGCGGGCGGGCACCCGTTCCCGGTGATGGTGCGCAACTTCCACAAGATCATCGGCACCGAGGCGCGCGCGCAGATCCTCGAGAAGGCCGGCCGGCTGCCCGACGCGGTCGCCGCGTGCGTCGGCGGCGGGTCCAATGCCATCGGCATCTTCCACGGCTTCATCGACGACCCGGACGTGCGGCTCGTGGGCTTCGAGCCGGGCGGCAAGGGCATCGACTCCGGCGAGCACGGCGCCACGCTCAGCGAAGGCACCCCCGGCATGCTCCACGGCGCGCTGTCCTACCTGCTGCAGGACGAGGACGGGCAGACCATCGAGGCGTACTCGATCTCGGCCGGGCTGGACTACCCCGGGGTCGGGCCGGAGCACTCCTACCTCAAGGACATCGGCCGGGCCGAGTACCGCTCGGTCACCGACGCGGAGGCGATGGCGGCGTTCCAGCTGCTGTCCCGCACGGAGGGCATCATCCCGGCCGTCGAGTCGGCGCACGCACTGGCCGGCGCGCTGGTGCTGGGCCGGGAGCTGGGGCCGGACGGGCTGATCCTCGTCAACCTGTCCGGGCGCGGCGACAAGGACATGGGCACCGCCGCGGACTACTTCGGCTTCATGGAGCAGTGATGGCACGGCTGGACCCGGTGTTCGCTCGCACCCGCGCGGAGGGGCGGGCCGCGCTGGTCGGCTACCTGCCGGCCGGGTACCCGACGGTCGACGGCTCGGCAGAGCGCCTGACCGCGATGGTCGAGGCGGGCTGCGACATCGTCGAGGTCGGCGTGCCGTACTCCGACCCGGTGATGGACGGCCCCACCATCCAGGCCGCCGCCGACCTGGCGCTGAAGGGCGGGTTCCGGCTGCGCGACCTGTTCGGTGTGGTCGAGACCGTCGCGTCGGGCGGCGGGCAGGCCGTGGTGATGACGTACTGGAACCCGGTGCACCGCTACGGCGTCGACCGGTTCGCCCGCGACCTGGCCGCCGCGGGTGGCCTGGGCATGATCACGCCGGACCTCGTCCCGGACGAGGCCGAGGACTGGCTGGCCGCCTCGGCGGCACACGACCTGGACCGCATCTTCCTGGTCGCGCCGTCCTCGTCGCCAGAGCGGCTCGCCTCGACCGCCGCCGCGACCACGGGCTTCCTGTACGCGGCCGCGGTCATGGGCGTCACCGGCGCCCGCGACCGGGTGGGCAGCGCCGCGTCCGGGCTCGTCTCGCGGGCCCGCGAGTACACCGGCGACCTGCCGATCGCCGTCGGGCTCGGCGTGCGGTCGGGCGACCAGGCGGCGGAGGTGGCAGGCTTCGCCGACGCGGTCGTCGTCGGCTCGGCGTTCGTGTCCCGCTCGGGCGACGTGTCCGGGGTGCGCGAGCTGGCCGCCGAGCTGGCCGAGGGCGTCCGCCGCCCCCTCATCGCCCGCTAGTGTCGCGTGACCCTGAAACCTTTACGCCGCTGCGACACTAGAACGGGTTTTCATAACTCTGCGGGATGCGGTCGTGCGGCTGCCGCGGGTCGGCCTGTGGCACGACCGAGAGGAGCGCGGCGTAGAACTCTGCCTCGCCGCGGGCACCGTAGGCGGCCGCGTGCACGGCGGGTGAGCTCCCGAGGTACCAGACTCCGGCGGTCCGCTTGACGACGAAGATCGGTCCGTTGCCGGAGATCTCGGGCGTGGGCACGACGACGAACGCGAAGACCCGGTCGTCGATGCGGTAGGCGTCTTCCTGCCAGCCGTTCGAGCTCAACCACCGGACCAGGTGTGCGTGGTGGTCGACCTTCCGCGCCGCCGGGTCGGGTAGGTCGGCGAGCGTGCCGCCGATGGTCTCGTCGGGGATGTTCGGGTTCATGCCGGCGGCCCGCATGGTCCGGGCGAGCTCCTTCGCGGAGCGGGCCCCGTAGATCGGCAGGCTGTCCGGGTTCGAGGCGAGGTGCCACACGTCGCCGGTGCGCTTGACGATCACGCACGGCCCGTTGCCGTAGGTCATCGCGTTCGGGTGGCCGTCGTGGTAGTCGTCCGGCTGTGTGTCGACCCAGAAGGCGAAGCCGCCGTCGGAGGCTCGCTTCTCAGCGTGCCTGGGGCCGTATCGAATGGCCACCCAGGCCACCACTTCCTCGCGTGACAACATGATCGAGATCGTGTCACGGGACCCTATGTGCGCCGCACGGACGTCGCCCGTTACGGTGACGCGCGTGACTGTGGCGTCCAGTGTCTTCCTGGCGAACATCCCGAGCCCGGACCGTGGTGTCTGGGAGCTCGGTCCCATCCCGCTGCGGGCGTACGCCCTGTGCATCATCGCCGGCATCATCGTGGCGATCTGGTGGGGCGAACGGCGCTGGGCCGCCCGCGGCGGCACCCCCGGCACCGTCATCGACATCTCGGTGTTCGCGGTGCCGTTCGGCCTGGTCGGCGGGCGGCTCTACCACGTCATCACCGACCACCAGCGCTACTTCGGTGAGGGCCGCAACCCCATCGACGCGCTGCGCATCTGGGACGGCGGCCTCGGCATCTGGGGCGCCATCGCGCTCGGCGCGGTCGGCGCGTGGATCGGCTGCCGGGTCAAGAAGGTGCCGCTACCGGTGTTCGCCGACGTCATCGCGCCCGGCATCGTCGCGGCCCAGGCCATCGGCAGGCTCGGCAACTACTTCAACCAGGAGCTCTACGGCGGGCCGACCGACCTGCCCTGGGGCCTGGAGATCTACCGGCGCATCAACGAGGCGGGCGCCGAGGACAACCTCAACGGCGTGGCGGTCAACCACATCCCGATCGAGGTCGTGCACCCGACCTTTCTCTACGAGCTGCTGTGGAACCTCGCGGTCGCCGCGCTCATCGTGTGGGCCGACCGGCGGTTCCGCCTCGGCCACGGCCGCGCGTTCGCGGTGTACGTCGCCGGCTACACGCTCGGCCGCACCTGGATCGAGATGATGCGCACCGACGAGGCCACCCACGTGGCCGGTGTCCGGATCAACGTCTGGGTCTCGATCCTCGTGTTCCTCGGCGCGATCGCATATCTGGTCCTCGCGAAGAAGCGTGGGCCACGGGAGGACCTGGCGGCCATCCAGGGCAACGTGCCACCGGATGCCGACACCGCCACCGACACCGACTCCTCCGCCGCGGCCGAGGACGACGCCGAGGACGAGGACCGGGACGGCGACGAGCCCGAGGACGGCGAGGACGAGCCCGAGGACGAGCCGGCCGAGGCGGACAAGCCCGCGAAGGCCAAGGAGACCATGCCCTGAACGACGCGTTCAGGGCGCTCAACGTCCCGAGTGACGCGTTCGAGGCATCGAGCCGTCGGCGACCAGGCCTCGGCCGGTCACCAGGGGCAGGTCCAGCGCGGTCAGCAGGCCCGGCTTCGCGGCGACCACCGCCGGGATCGCGTTCACCAGGCGCATCGCGGTGGCCTTGAGGCCGGCCGTGTTGTGGTCGCCGTCGGTGGCGACGAGCCGCAGGTCGAGCGTGTAGTTCGGCTCGCCCGTGACCTCCACGCGGTAGCCGCCCTGCCCGGTCGGTCGCGGCCAGCCCGGCCCGAGGTCGGGGCGCAGCCGGGTGACGTGCTCGAGCACGCACACCGCCCGGCCGCCGAGCATCCCGCGCACCTCGAACCGCAGCGCGGCCGCGGTGCCGGCCTCGATCGTGCCCGCCCGGATGGTGAACGTCTCCGGGGCCGGCAGCCGGGCCGACGTCTCCTCGACGCCGTCCAGCTCGACGCCCAACCCGGCCGCGAGCTGGCGCACGACGCTGCCCCACGCGAGCGACAGCACGCCGGGGAGCAGCAGCATCGGCGGGTCGTCCATCGGCCGGCCGAAGCCCATGATGTCGAAGAGGACCTTGGCGTTGTCGTAGGTGGAGTAGTCGAGGATCTCCAGGCAGCGCACCTGGTCGATGCGCTGGCACACCGAGGTGAGCACGAGCGGCAGCCAGTCGTTGGCGAAGCCGGGGTCGATGCCGTTGACCCACAGGGACGCGCCGCCCTCGGCCGCGGCGCGGCGGATCGGCTCGACCAGGTCGGCGGGCACCACGCCGGTCGGATACTGCAGGAACACCGGCGAGCTGGACACGACGTTGATGCCCGCGCGCAGGATCCGCTCGAGGTCGGCCAGCGCGTCGGTGATCCGGTCGTCGGCCATCGCGGTGTAGACGACGCAGTCGGGCCGCAGGGCGAGGAGCGCGTCGGCGTCGGTGGTCGCGGTGAGGCCGAGCGGTCCGATACCCGCGAGCTCACCCGCGTCCCGGCCCGCCTTGTCCTGAGTGGACACCCAACAGCCGGCGAGGGTGAGGTCCGGCCGGGCGGCGATCCCGGCGATCGCGTGCCGACCGACGTTGCCGGTACACCACTGCACCACTGTGTACGTCATAGATCCGGCAGGCCCAGGTCGAGGTTGGGTGCCTGCAGGCCGCCGTCGACCTCGAGCACCTTTCCGGTGAGGTAGCCGCCGGCCGCCGAGGTGAGGAACAGGACGGTGGCCGCGACCTCCTCCGGCGAGCCGATGCGGCGCAGGGGAGTGGCGCGCTCCATCCTCGTGCGCAGCTCGTCGTTGGTGAGCACGATGTCCAGCGCCGACGTCGCGACTGAGCCGACGCAGATCGCGTTGACCCGGATGCGTGGCGCGAGGTCGTAGGCGGACAGCTCGGTGAGGTGGGCGAGCGCGGCCTTCGCGGTGCCGTAGGCGAGGAAGCCGCGGCCGCTGACCCGGCCCATGATCGACGAGACGTTGACGACGGCACCACCTTCGCCGGCGAGCATGATCGGGGCGGCGGCGCGGGTGAGGGCGTGCGCGGTGGAGACGTTGAAGCGGAAGGCTTCCTCGAGGAAGTCGGTGCTCGTGTCGAGTAGCGGGCGCGGGTAGGTGCCGCCGAGGTTGTTGACGACGACGTCGAGCCGGCCGAACTCCCGCCGGGCGGCGTCGGCGAGCCCGGCGACGGCGTCCACATCGGACAGGTCGGCGGCGACCGGGTGCGCCCGCCGGCCGGTGGCGGTGACCCGCTCGGCGACGGCGTCGAGGTCGTCCTTGGTACGGGAGGAGATCACGACGTCGGCGCCGGCCTCGGCGAGCGCGACGGCCGTGGCGGCACCGATGCCCCGCCCGGCCCCGGTCACGACGGCGACATGGTCGGTGAGCAGGAACCGGTCCAGGATCACGGGCGAAACTGTAACATGTTCTAGTTGAGGCTCGGCCGCCGTCGGGTCGTGCTTCCCGCGACCAGGCGCAGCACGAGCCCGGGGGTGGTCCGATCACCGACTCGAACTGGTTGTGCACCACCGCACCCGTGGTCGGCACGGCCCGGCCACGGAACTGACGGACATGGCGTGCGGTCCGCCTGGTGCCGCGCCAGAAACGCACCGCCGCGACCAACCGCCGGCCGAACACCAGGACCCACCCGGCCGCCGCGACGGCTTACCAAGGCCAGTTGCCCATGCCGCGGATCGTATCGGCGAGAAGGCTTGTCAGGACTCGGTTTCGGTGGCGGTCACTCGGTCGGCGCAGCGGGCCGGCCGGCCCGGGTCGGGGCGACCACCAGGTTCCCGTTCGCCGTCCGGACGACCTCGACCGTCGCGTCGTAGTGGCGCTCGACGGTCTTGCGGGTGAGCACCTGTTGCGGCGTCCCGGAAGCGACGACCTCGCCGCCGTCGAGCAGCAGCAGCCGGTCGGCGTACTGGGCGGACAGCGTGAGATCGTGCAGCGAGCTCACCACCGTCGCGCCTTCCTCGGCGCGGAGGCGGTCGATGAGGTCCAGCAGGGCCTGCGCGTGCCCGATGTCGAGGCCCGTGGTCGGCTCGTCGAGCAGCAGCAGGCCCGCCTGCTGGGCGAGCACCCGGGCGAGCACGGTCCGCTGGCGCTCGCCGCCGGACAGGGTGTGCAGGGCCCGGTCCGCCATCTCGGAGAGATCCAGCCGGCCGAGCACCTGCTCGACGATCTCCAGGTCCGCGCGCCGCTCACGGGCCAGCGGAGCCAGGTGCGGGGTGCGGCCGAGCAGCACGTAGTCGGTGACCGTCAGCCGGTCCGGCAGCTGCGGCGTCTGCGGGGCGTAGGCGATCGCCCTGGCCCGCTCGCGGCTGCCGAACGCCGCGGTCGGGGTGCCGTCCAGCAGGATCTCGCCGTCGTGGTCGACGACGCCGACGATCGACTTCAGCAGCGAGGACTTGCCGGCGCCGTTCGGTCCGATGATCGCGAGCCAGCTGCCGGTGGGCACCTCGACGTCGACCTCGGCGGCCACCGTCCTGGACCCGTAGCGCGCGGACACCCCGCGCAGCGTCAGCGCGGTCACCGGAGCTGGCCCCGGTTCATCCGCAGCACCAGCAGGAAGAACGGCGCGCCGGTGAACGCGGTGATCACCCCGATCGGCAGCTCGGCGGGTGCGAACGCGGTGCGCGCGATGTGGTCCGCGATGATCAGGAACATCGCGCCGCCGACCAGCGACAGCGGCACCACGACCCGGTAGCTCGCCCCGGCCAGCAGCCGCACGACGTGCGGCACGACGATGCCGACGAACCCGATCAGCCCGCTCACCGCGACCGCCGCCGCGGTGGCGAGCGACGCGGCCAGCAGCACGACGATCCGCACCCGCGCGGGGTTGATGCCCAGCGACGCGGCCTCGTCGTCGCCGAGCGCGAGCACGTCGAGCAGCCGCGCGCACACGCACAACACGATCCCGGCGAGCCCGATGTATGGGAGCGTGATGAGCACCTCGCGCCAGCCGGTCGTGTTGAGGCCGCCGAGCATCCAGCTGTAGACCTGCTTGATCGTGTCGGTGTTGAGCTGCTGCACGAACGTCTGGATCGCGGTGAGGAACGACGCGATCGCGATGCCGGCGAGCAGCAGCACCGCGGTGCCGCCGCCGGCCGAGCGGCCGAGCAGCCAGGTCAGCGACACGCCGCCGATCGCGCCGGCGAACGCGGCCAGCGGGAGCGGCCCGATGACCCACCCGGTGACCGAGGGCGCGGCGACGACCACGATCGTGGCCGCCATCCCCGCGCCGGCGGCGGCGCCGAGCAGGAACGGGTCGGCGAGCGGGTTGCGGAACACGCCCTGGAACGCCGCGCCGGCCATCGCGAGCGCCGCGCCGACCAGCCCGGCGAGGATGACCCGCGGCAGCCGGACCTCCCAGACGATCGCCGCCTCGGTGGCCGACAGCGGCGACACTCCGCCGGTGAGCTGCGCCCAGACCTCGTGCACGACGCGGGTCCAGCCGAGGTTGGCCGCGCCGAGCAGGGTGGACACCGAGATCACGACGGCGAGCGCGAGCACCGACGCGACCAGCACCGCGGGCCGCAGCCGGGTCGGCGTGACCTTGCGCGCGGGCCGCGCGGTCGCGCGGCTCGTCGTCGTGAGCATCAGCTCTGGCTCGCCTTGGTCACCGCGTCGGCGACGGACCGGGCGAGGTCGACCACCCGCGGCCCCCAGCGCGAGGCGAGGTCGTCGTCGAGCTCGACGACGTTGCCGTTCCGCACCGCGTCGAGCGTGCTCCAGCCGGGCCGCGCGGCGACCGTCTTCGCGTTCTGGCCGCAGCACTTCACGTCCGCGAGGAAGATCAGGTCGGGGTTGGCCTTGAGGATGTGCTCGGCGGACAGCTGCGGGTAGCCGCCGCTGTCCTTGTCGGCCGGGTCGGCGATGTTGGTGAGCCCGAAGAGGCCGTAGACCTGGCCGATGAAGGTCTTGGACGTCGCGCTGTAGAGCGTGGTGTCGAGCTCGTGGTAGTAGGTCAGGTCCTGCTTCGGGGTGTCCTCGGCGAGCTTGTCGAGGTCGTCCTCGGTCGTCCTGGCCAGGTCCTTCGCCTCGTCGGCGTGGCCGGTGGCCCGGCCGAGGAGCTCCATCCCGGTGTAGAGGTCGTCGAGGGTGGCTGCCGCGGGGACGGCCAGGACGTCGCGGTCGAGCCTGGTGAGCGATGCCACGAGGTCGTCGGCGTCGTCGGAGATCACCACGAGGTCGGGGTCGTAGCCGACGATGGCCTCGACGTTGGGGGTCAGCCCGGAGAGGTCGGTCCTTGGCGCGTCGGCCGGGTAGGTCGACTGGTCGTCCACGGCCACGACCTGGTCACCCGCGCCGATGGCGTAGAGCGTCTCGGTGTTGCTGGCCGACAGCGACACGATGCGCTCGGGCCGCTCGTCGATGGTGACCGGCGCGCCCTCGGCGGGCGTGACCGTGACGGGGAACTGCCGCTCCGGGGTCTTCGGCGTACTCGGTTCGTCGTCGGCACGCTCGGCGCAGCCGGCCGTCACGAGGGCGGCGGTGAGGGCGAGGACCGCGAGGCGTCGCACGCGCCTGCGGATGGGGATGGACATGGACCACCTCGGGTCGTATGCCCGGCGCATGGCCGCGGGCGCCTCCGCCGACGGCGGTCGCGACGCCGCATCCCTGCACCGGGGGCGGTTGGCGTCGACGCGGGGAGCGGTAGGCGACCTGGCTCGGGCGCCGCTTTCGCGGGGCCACCACAGTTGCGGGACAGCGCCGGACTCGCACCGGACTTCGCTACCACCTGTTCGCGACCCCGGGACGGGGCACGACCTGTTCGCGTCACCGGTCAGCACGCTGACCAGCAGAAGGACGCTACCACCCGGCCGGAGACCCGCGAGCCCCACGTCGAGAACCCCGCGAGTCCAACGTTCAGGTACTCGCGGGGTCAGGCGGACTCGCGTTCGACTAGCTCCGTGGGCAGGACCACCGGGTCGCCGACCGGGTCGCCGCCGATCTGGGTCAGCAGCAGCTCGGTCATCGTGCGGGCCTGGTCGAGCACCGGCTGGTGGATCGTCGTCAGCGGCGGCTCGGTGTGCTTGGCCATCTCGATGTCGTCGTAGCCGACCACCGACACGTCCGCCGGCACCCGCCGCCCCGCCGCCCGCAGCGTGCGCAACGCGCCGATCGCCATCAGGTCGTTGGCCGCGAACACGCCGTCGATGTCCGGATGCCGGTCCAGCAGCACCGACATCGCCCGCTCGCCCGACTCCCGGGTGAAGTCGCCGTACGCGACCCGGTCGACCTTGCGGCCCGCCGCCGACAGCGCACGCTGGTAGCCGCCCAGCCGGTCGAACCCGGCGGTCATGTCCTGGGGACCGGCGATGGTGGCGATCCGCCGCCGTCCGGCGGTCAGCAACCGCTCGGCGGCCAGCTGCGCACCCCCGACGTTGTCCACGTCGACGTAGGACAGCCCGGGCAGGTGCCGCTGCGGCCGGCCACCGACGACCGTCGGGATGCCGGCGTCCAGCAGCACCCGGGGGAGCGGGTCGTCGTCGTGCATCGAGGCCAGCAGGACCCCGTCCACGTGTCCACTTCGGACGTAGTCGGCCAGCCGCGCGTGCTCCGCGTTGTTCTGCGCGTTCACGAGCACCAGCTGCACACCGGTGCCGATCAGCGCCTGCGACGTCGCGATGATGATGTTGCCGAGGTAGGGGTCGGACAGCACCGTGGCGTCGGGCTCGCGCATCACGAGCGCCACCGAGTCGGTCCGGCGCATCGCGAGCGAGCGCGCGGCCCGGTTCGGGACGTACCCGAGCCGGCCGATCGCCGACTCGACCGAGTCCTTCACCTCGGCCGACACCCGCGGTGAGCCGTTGATCACCCGGGACACGGTCGCCCGGGAGACCCCCGCCTCCGCGGCCACCGTGTCCAGGGTCGGCTTCCGCCGCCGGACCGAGATCTCACCCGGTGTCATAGTCCGCTCGCAAGCTCGCCCTGTGACACCGGTTCGCTCGCAAGCTCATTCACGGCGCCCCCTCGCGGGCTCGGTCGCGCCGCTCGCGGTCGCCCTGCGTTTGATGATTCGCTCGCACGCTCGCTCATACGTCGATGCCGTTCGTGTTGATCACCTGCCGGTACCAGTACGCGCTGTCCTTCCAGACCCGGCGCTGCGTCGGGTAGTCCACGTGGACGATGCCGAACCGCTTCGAGTACCCGTAGGCCCACTCGAAGTTGTCCAGCAGCGACCACACGAAGTATCCACGAAGGTCGACCCCCGACTCGATCGCCTCGTGCACGACTGCCAGGTGGTCGCGCAGGTAGGAGATCCGCTCGTGGTCCCGCACACCCCCGTCCGACCCCAGCTCGTCGTCGAACGCGGCGCCGTTCTCGGTGATCATCAGCGGGATCGGCGCGTACTCCTCGTGCACCCGGTGCACCACGTTGCGCAGGCCCTGCGCGTCGATCGCCCAGCCCATCGCGGTCGCGGGCCCGGGCTGGCTGACGAACCGGACGTCCGCGCACGCCGGCCACGGCGACGGCGCACCGGACGGCGTGCCCGCGTCCACCAGCGTCGGCGTGTAGTAGTTGACGCCGAGCATGTCGATGGGGGACGAGATCACGTCCATGTCCCCGCTCACCACGAACGACCAGTCGGTGAGGCCGCGGGTGTCGCGCTGCACGTCGGCGGGGTAGTGGCCGCGGAACAGCGGGTCGAGGAACAGCCTGTTGCCGAGCCCGTCGATCCGCCGTACGGCGTTCGTCGCGGCGGGCGATGTGACGGCCGGCATCACCGCGCACAGGTTCAGCGTGACCGACACCTGCGCCGCCGCTGGCAGCACGGCCCGCAGCGCATGGGTCGCGTACCCGTGGGCCAGCAGCAGGTGGTGCGCCGCGCGCAGCGAGAGCGCGGGATCGGTGCGGCCCGGCGCGTGCTCGCCCGAGGCGTAGCCGAGGAAGGCGGAACACCACGGCTCGTTCAGCGTGGTCCAGATCGGGACCCGGTCGCCGAGCCTGGCCCCCACGAGCTCGGCGTACTCCGCGAACCGAGCCGCGGTGTCCCGTACCCCCCAGCCGCCGGCGTCCTCCAACTCCTGCGGCAGGTCCCAGTGGTAGAGCGTCAGCACCGGTGTGACCGAGTGCGCGAGCAGCTCGTCCACCAGGCGCGAGTAGTGGTCGAGGCCCGCCGCGTTCGCCGGACCGCGGCCGCCCGGCTGCACCCGCGGCCAGGACACCGAGAACCGGTAGGCCGGCAGCCCGAGCTCGGCCATCAGCGCCACGTCGTCGCGGAAGTTGCGGTAGTGCTCTGCCGCCACGTCGCCGGTGTCGCCGCCGTCCACCCGCCCCGGCGTGTGCGCGAACGTGTCCCAGATGGACGGACCACGACCGTCCACAGTGGTCGATCCCTCGATCTGGTACGCCGCGGTCGCCGCGCCCCACATGAAGTTCGTGGGGAACACGAGCCTGCCGTCGGCCTGAGGTCGCGTCGCCGTCATCCTTTCACCGCCCCTTGCATGATTCCTCCGATGATCTGCCGTCCGAGCAGCAGGAACACGATCAGCATCGGGAAGGTGGCGATCACGGTGCCGGCCAGCACCAGCGAGTAGTCCACCTCGATGCCGCTCGCCGTGTTGGCGATCGCCACCTGGACCGTCGGGTTCTGTGTGTTCAGCAGGATGAGCGGCCAGAACAGGTCGTTCCAGTAGGTGATGAACGTGAGCAGGCCCAGCACCGCTGCCCCCGGCCGGGCCACCGGCAGCACCACGCTCCAGTAGATCCGCAGCGTGCTCGCCCCGTCGACGCGGCCGGCCTCGAGCAGCTCGGTCGGCATCGCGGAGGACAGGTACTGCCGCATGAAGAACACGCCGAACGCGCTCACCAGCGCCGGCACGATCACCCCGCGCAGGTCGTTGGCCCAGCCGAACCACTGGGTGACCATGATGTACAGCGGGATGATCGCGAGCTGGGTCGGCACCAGCATCGTGGCGACCACGGTGGTGAACAACCCGTTGCGGCCGCGGAAGGTCAGCTTGGCGAACGCGAACCCGGCGAGCGTCGAGGTGAACACCACGGCCACCGTGATCGTGCCGGCCACGAGCATCGAGTTGGTCAGCGCCAGCCCGAAGTTGCCCTGCTCGAATGCCGCGGACAGGTTGTCCCACAACGATCCGCCGGGCACGAGAGGCGGCGGGTAGCGGCCGATCGCCGACTGGTCCCGCGAGGACACCACGATCGACCAGTACAGCGGGAAGATCGAGAACACCACGATCGCGAGCAGGATCCCGTAGGTCACCCAGCCCGCCGAGTCGGGCGCCTTGGCCGGGCGCCTCCTCGGCGGAGCCGGTGGCGCCGCCGGGGGAGCGATGGTGGCGGGGGACACTAGTCGTCCGCCGATCGGATGCGTCGTACCAGCAGGAAGTTGACCAGCGCGACCACCACCGTGACAAGGAACAGCGTCCACGCGATCGCGGCCGCGTAGCCGTACCGGCCGTTCGTCCAGAACTGCTGGTACAGGTACAGCACCACGGTCTGGAACTGCCGTTCGGAGCCGCCGTTGTTGTTGCGCGTGGTGTCGAACAGGAACGGCTCGGCGAACAGCTGCAGCGCGCCGATCGTCGACACGATCACCGTGAAGATGATCGTCGGCCGCAGGCTCGGGACCGTGATGTACCAGAACTGCTGCCACTTGCTCGCGCCGTCGATCGAGGCCGACTCGTACAGCTCGTAGGGGATCGTCTGCATCGCGGCGAGGTAGATCAGCGCGTTGTAGCCGGTCCAGTGCCAGGTCACCATCGCCGACACGGCGAGCCACGAGGACCACTTCTCCGCGCGCCAGTCCAGCGGGTTCTCCATGAACGGCTGGAGGAACCAGTTCAGCAGACCGAAGTCACGCGCGAAGATCTGGTTGAAGATCAGCGCGACCGCGGCCACCGACGTGATGTAGGGGACCAGCACGCCCATCCGCAGGAACAGCCGCCCGCGCAGCCGGTAGTTCAGCAGGTGCGCGACGCCCAGCGCCAGCAGCAGCTGCGGCACCGTCGAGACCAGCCCGATGCCGAACGTGTTGACCAGCGCGTTGTGGAAGCTGTCGTCCTGCAGCAGGTTCGTGTAGTTGTCCAGCCCGACCGACACGTCCTCGCTGCCGGGCTTGCGCGGGCTCCACGACGTCGTCGAGATGAACGCCGTGTACACCAGGGGAAACAGGCCGAAAACCGCGAACAGCGCGAAGAACGGGACGATGTAGAGGTACGGCGAGCCCTTGACGTCCCACCGGTAGAGCCGGGAGCGCCAGGCCTGCCGCCGCGGCGACGGCGGCCCTGCGGAGCGCCACCGGTCCTCCTCCGGTGGCGCTGCCGACGGACTGTCCAGCTCAGCCGTCATCCATCACCCGCGGCGGCCTTGATGTCGTTCATCGCCGACTCCCAGGCCTCGTCGGCGTCGGTGCCCTGCTCGACGCTGTTCAGCGCGCCGGAGAAGGTGTTGCCGATGACGCCGCTCTGCGGCCCGTAGACCTGGACGGGTGCGTTCTCCAGCGAGGCGGGGAAGATCTTCCCGGCCGGGGCGTTGTTGAAGAACTCCGAGGTGAAGTCCGCGACCTCGGGCTGGGTCCAGGTGCTCGTCTGGCTCGGGAAGTTGCCGATCGTCTTGAACAGCTTGACGTTCTGCTCGGGTGCGGTCAGCCACTTCGCCAGCTCCGCGGCGGCGTCGATGTTCTTGCCTTGCGAGGGCACCGTGACGTAGGAGCCGCCCCAGTTGCCGGAACCGCCGGGGATCGTGGCGATGTCCCACTTGCCCTTGGTCTCCGCGGCGTTGGCCTGGATGTAGCCCATCATCCACGCCGGGCAGGTGATCGTCGCGAACTGGCCCTGCTGGAAGCCGGTGTTCCACTCCGGCGAGAACTCCGGCAGCGCGGCCGACTGGCCGTCCTTGATCGCGGCCACGGTGAGGTCCCACGCGTCGCGCACCGCGTCGTTGCTCTCCACGATCAGCTCACCGTCGGCGTTGTAGAACGTCTCCTCGTCGTTGCCGAGGATGCCGGTGAACACGTGCCCACCCGCGTCGAACCACTTGACCTTGGGCACCTTCTGGACGAACCGGTCGCCCACGTCGACGTAGTCGTCCCATGTGGACCACAGCGCGGAGACGTCCTCGCGCTTGGTCGGCAGGCCCGCCTGGGCGAACAGGTCGGTGCGGTAGCACATCGCGAGGCCGCCGATGTCGGTCGGCAGCCCGATCAGCGTGCCGCCGTCCGCCGTGGACGCCCGCTGGACGGTCGACTCGGTCCACTGCGAGGTGTCGACGTCCTGGTCCTTGAAGTTGGTGAACTTGTCCGGCTGCCCGATGTAGCCGGACACCTGGCCCACCTCGATCACCTCGAGGTCGGCGGCGCCGGAGCCCGCGGTGAGCCGGGCCTGCAGGTTCTGGTGGTGGGTACCGAAGTCGCTCCGATTCTCCTTGATCGTGATGTTGTCGTGCAGCTTCTCGTACTCGTCGTAGAGCTCCCGGTTGTCCGGTAACGAGAAGCTGTCGCCGAAGACGTTGATGGTCAGCGTGATCTCGCCGTTCGGGTCCGCGCCGTCCTCGTCGCTTCCGCACGCGGCGAGGACGAGGGCGCTCACCGCTGCCAGCGAGGCGACCATCGCGCTTCTGGGTCGTGCCGTTCGCATGTTGGCCTCCTGCGGCCGGGTGGCCGGCCACGTCGCTGTGGGTTCGAGCCGCATTCGTGAGAGCGCTCTCATGGGTGACCGAAGGATCTCGTTCGCTTTGGTCGCTGTCAAGACCCCGTAACCAGGACGTTGCGGACAGAGGTCGCGGATAGGGACCGGCTCCCCTCGCACCAGGGACAGGGTGCGAGAGGAGCCGGGAAACGATCCGAGCGCCACGTGGCCTATTACTGGTCGATCGGATCGCCGTCGGTGCCGCAGATGTAGCCGGCGTTGACGCAGTTGGTCACCCGTCGTTGCAGCTCGCCGGGGTCCCAGGCGTTCATGAAGTCGCCGTGGAAGGTGTACCCGGGCGCGGTCGTCACGTTGACCTCGTCCCGGGTGCCGGCGGGCGTGAGCCCGCGCCGTTGACCGGGTAGGTGATGAGCAGCTCCACCCGCGGCAGCACGACGGGATGGCCGGCCGGGCAGGTCGGCCCCACCGCGAACGTCATGTGGTCGCGATGGTTGGGGCTGTCCAGCCGCTGACCGTCCCAACAGGTCGGGAAGTCGAGGTAGTTCTCGAGCTTCGTGCCCGCGGGGCAGCTCGGGAAGTCCCGGTAGGCCTCGGGCAGCCCGACGCAGGACCAGCGCGCGGCCGGGTTCTCGGCAGGGCTCGTCGCCAGGGCGTTGCCCACCACGTACCGCAGTCCCTGCGGCGGAGCCGCGGCCCGCACGTGGTCGGTGATGCCCTGGTAGTAGACGGTGACCCGGTCGGGTGGAACGGGCTGCCCGTTCTGGTACAGCGTCGGCGTCCAGTACGCGGACAGGTCCACGTCCGGGTCGCAGTTGGTGGCGCCCAGCCGCAGCGAGTCCAGCGTGGAGTGCGCGTTCGTCGTGCGGTTGCCGTAGAACTCGTGGACGTGCGACGCGCCGGCCTGGCCGGGCAGGACGATGGGGTCATCGCCCTGCCGGTGGCTCGACCGGCACTCCGCCCGGAACTCCGAGCCGCGGACCGGGGCGCGCTGCTGCGCCACGATCGCCGCGTGCTGCTCGGCGTCCGGCACGTACCCGTGCGCGGAGTGGTCGACCGGCGCGGTCGCGCCGGTGGAGCCTGTCAGCAGGGCGACCGCCAGCACCACCGCCGACGCCGTCGCGGACAGGGTCACCGAGCGCCCGAACGCCCTGGCCAGGGGCGTTCGGGTGGCTCGTCGCGGGGACGTGGCCATGTCAGTGGCCGAAGGTGAACCAGTTGACGTTGACGAAGTCGGCCGGCTGGCCGCTGGTGAAGGTCAGGAACACGTCGTGCACCCCGGTGACCCCGCTGATGTTCGCCGGAATGGTCCGCCAGCTCTGCCAGCCGCCCGTGTTGCCGACCGCGAAGCTGCCGATCGGCGTGTTCGACCGCGAGTCCAGCCGCACCTCGACCAGGCCGCTGACCCCGCCCGCGGCGCCGGATGCGACCCGCGCGGAGAACTGCCGCGCCGGGTCGGCGCCGAAGTCGATGTCGTCGTAGCGCGCCCAGTCGCCGTTGGCCGCCCAGCCCACGTAGCTGCCGCCGCCCGTGTCGGCCGCGCCGTCGACGGCAAGCCCGCTCTGCTGCTGGAAGTTCTCGGCCTGGAGCGTGGTGTACGCGCTGCCGCCACCACCCGGCGGCGGGTCGGTCGGGTCGCCGCCATCGCCTCCGCGCGACCACACCGCCACGTAGTCGACGAGCATCGGGCGGCCGGACACGGTCTCGGCCACCGGGGTCGCCCGGCCGGCCACGCCGTCGGGGAACGCGCCGCCCATCGCGACGTTGAGGATGATGAAGTACCCGGCGTGGCTGGTCATCTGGGTCCACGTGTCTGCCGGCAGCTGGCCCTGGCTGACGCTGTGGAACTGCTGCCCGTCGACGTACCAGCGCAGCTGGTTGGGCGACACGCTCTGGTCCCACTCGAACCGGTAGGTGTGGAAGGCCGACTGGCACGACGCGCCGGGGCACGCGCGGCTGGTGCCGAGGCCGTTGAACTCGTTGCACGGCCCGCCCGGCGCGACTCCACAGTGGAGCACGCCCCACACGGAGTTGATCCCGTTGACGTTCTCCATGATGTCGAACTCGCCGATGCCCGGCCAGTTCCAGTAGTTGCCCCGGAAGGGTGAGCCGAGCGCCCAGAACGCGGGCCAGTAGCCGAGCGCCTCGCTGCCGGTCACATTGGGCATCTGGATGCGGCCCTCGATGCGCAGCACGCCGCCCTCGGGTGCCTTGAAGTCGGTGCGCTGGGTCTCGATGCGGGCCGAGGTCCAGTTGCCGGCGCCGTCGCGCAGCGGGGTGATCCGCAGGTTGCCGGAGCCGTCGACGCTCACGTTGGCGGGGTTGTTGGTGTGCGCGGCGATCTCACCGGTGCCCCAGTTGCCGGGGCCGCCGGGGTAGCTGTGGCCGATGTCGAAGATCCAGTTCGACGACGACGGCAGGGTGCCGGCAGAACCTTCGAAGTCGTCGGCCCAGACCTGCGTCCACCCCGCATCCGGTGGGGGAACAGAGGCTTCGGCGCTATGGGTCATCGGCGCGATGATCGCGACCGCCGCGGCGGCCGCGCCGAACGCGACCAGCCTTCGGCGCCTGGGTGGGTGTGCCGGGGGAGAGGTAGGGGGCATGGCGGTGACCTCCTTGTCACGCTCGGGCAGGGTTCCGAGTGCCTGTCGCGACAGGCCGCAGATATTGCCGTATGCCATGGAAGCGCTCTCACAACGGATTGTCAACTGCTGATGACCGACCGGCGTACTTCCAATTCCGATCGCACCGGTTACCCTGAAGTAGGCGAACGTCGGCGCCGGGATGCCCTCACCAGGGTGTAGGGCGCCTTATCGTGCGGATCACGTCCATCGTTACACCGATCCCGACAAATCCGCCCTCCGATGCATAGATCCTGGGTTTCGGGACTGTTAAGCTCACGTCAACACGCGGGCCACCGCCGTCCCGCGCCCAGGTAGCAACTGAGCGCGAGGACGACGAGGGAGGTCGACGCGTGATTTTTTCTGCCATTCCCGCTGCGCAGGGTCTTTACGACCCCACTGCCGAGCGTGACGCGTGTGGCGTGGCCATGGTCGCCGACATACACGGGCGACGCTCCCACGAGATCGTCACCGATGCCTTGGTGGCGCTGGCCAACCTGGAGCACCGCGGTGCCGCCGGGGCCGAGCCGACCAGCGGCGACGGTGCCGGCATCCTGCTCCAGCTTCCCGACGGCCTCCTTCGCGAGGTCGTGGACTTCGACCTTCCCGAGGCGGACGAGCGAGGCGCGCACACCTACGCGACCGGTCTCGCGTTCCTGCCCACCGACCTCGACCAGCGGGCCAGAGCCGTCTCGCTGATCGAGCGCATCGCCGAGGAGGAGGGCCTGGAGGTGCTCGGCTGGCGGGACCTGCCCGTCGAGCCCGAGTCCGCCGGCGTCGGCCCGACCGCCCGCTCGGTGATGCCGCACTTCGCGATGCCGTTCGTCGCCGCGTACCCGGACGCCGCGGGCAGCCGGGTGGCCGGCATCGAGCTGGACCGGCTGGCCTTCTGCCTGCGCAAGCGTGCCGAGCACGAGAGCGTCGCCGCCGGCTGCGGGGTCTACTTCCCGTCGCTGTCCGCGCGGACGGTGGTCTACAAGGGAATGCTGACCACCGCGCAGCTGCCGGTGTTCTTCGTCGACCTCACCGACGAGCGGCTGGCGAGCGCGATCGCGCTGGTGCACAGCCGGTTCTCCACCAACACGTTCCCGTCCTGGCCGCTCGCGCACCCGTTCCGGTTCGTCGCGCACAACGGTGAGATCAACACGATCCGCGGCAACCGCAACCGCATGCGCGCCCGCGAGGCGCTGCTGACCACCGCGATGATCCCGGGCGACCTCACCCGGCTCTACCCGATCTGCGACCCGGACGGCTCGGACTCCGCGTCCTTCGACGAGGTGCTGGAGCTGTTGCACCTCGGCGGGCGCACGCTGCCGCACGCGGTGCTGATGATGATCCCGGAGGCGTGGGAGAACGCCCCCGTCGGAGACGGGAATCGGACCACGGCCACCATGTCCGCCGAGCTTCGGGCGTTCTACAAGTTCCACTCGAGCCTCATGGAGCCGTGGGACGGTCCGGCCAGCGTGACGTTCTCCGACGGCACGCTCGTCGGCGCGGTCCTGGATCGCAACGGCCTGCGCCCCGCGCGCTGGTGGCGCACGACCGACGACCGGGTCGTGCTCGCCAGCGAGACCGGCGTGCTGGACGTGCCGCCGGAGAAGGTCGTGGCCAAGGGCCGGCTGCGGCCGGGCCGGATGTTCCTCGTGGACACCGAGGCCGGCACGATCGTCGACGACGACCAGGTCAAGTCGGCGCTCGCCCAGGAGCTCCCGTACGAGGAGTGGCTGCACGCCGGGCTGCTCAAGATCGCCAACCTGCCCGACCGCGAGCACGTCGTGCAGACCAACGAGTCCGTGCTGCGCCGCCAGCTCTCCTTCGGGTACACCGAGGAGGAGCTCAAGGTCCTGCTCGCGCCGATGGCGCTCGCCGGTGCCGAGCCGATCGGCTCGATGGGCACCGACACCCCGCCCGCCGCGCTCTCCCGGCGCTCCCGGCTGCTCTACGACTACTTCAAGCAGAACTTCGCCCAGGTCACCAACCCGCCGCTGGACGCGATCCGCGAGGAGATCGTCACGTCCGTGCAGCGCATCATGGGCCCCGAGCAGAACCTGCTCGAGCCGAGCCCCGCGTCCTGCCGGCACATCCAGCTGCCCTACCCGGTCATCGACAACGACGAGCTGGCCAAGCTCATCCACGTCAACGACGACGGCGACATGCCGGGCTACGCCTGCACGGTCGTCCCCGGACTGTATGAGGTGGACGGTGGCGGCGCGGCCCTCGAGGCGGCCATCGCCCGGGTACGCAGGGACGCGTCCGAGGCGATCGCCGCGGGTGCCCGGATCCTCGTGCTGTCCGACCGGGACTCCGACCACCAGATGGCGGCGATCCCCTCGCTGCTGCTCGTCTCCGCGGTGCACCACCACCTGGTGCGCACCAAGGAGCGGCTGCGGGTCGCGCTGGTCGTCGAGACGGGCGACGCGCGCGAGGTGCACCATGTCGCGCTGCTGCTCGGCTACGGCGCCGCGGCGGTCAACCCCTACCTCGCCTTCGAGACGATCGAGAACGAGATCCGGCGCGGCACGATCACCGGCATCGATCCCCGCCGGGCCATCCGCAACTACGTGACCGCGCTCGTCAAGGGCGTCCTCAAGATCATGTCCAAGATGGGCATCTCCACCGTCGGCGCCTATACAGCCGCGCAGGTGTTCGAGGCGTTCGGGCTCGCGGGCGACCTGCTGGACGAGTACTTCACCGGCACCAGCTCCAAGCTCGGCGGCGTCGGCCTGGACGTGCTCGCCGAGGAGGTGGCCGTCCGCCACCACGGCGCGCACCCGGAGAACCCGACCGACCGGGTGCACCGGCGCCTGGAGGTCGGCGGCGAGTACGCCTACCGGCGCGAGGGCGAGCTGCACCTGTTCACCCCGGAGACCGTGTTCCTGTTGCAGCACGCGACGAAGACGCGCAGTGAGGACGTGTACCGCGAGTACGTGTCCGAGGTGGAGCGGCTGAACCGGGAGGGCGGCGCGCTGCGCGGCCTGTTCAAGCTGCGCACCGCGACGTCCATGGGCCGTACCCCGGTGCCGCTGGACGAGGTCGAGCCGGTCGAGTCGATCCTCAAGCGGTTCAACACCGGCGCGATGTCCTACGGCTCGATCAGCGCGGAGGCGCACGAGACCCTCGCCGTCGCGATGAACCGGCTCGGCGGGCGGTCCAACACCGGCGAGGGCGGAGAGGACACCGACCGCCTCTACGACGCCGAGCGGCGTTCCGCGATCAAGCAGATCGCGAGCGGCAGGTTCGGCGTCACGAGCGAGTACCTGGTCAACGCCACCGACCTGCAGATCAAGATGGCGCAGGGCGCGAAGCCGGGGGAGGGCGGCCAGCTGCCGCCGAACAAGGTGTGGCCGTGGATCGCGCGTACCCGGCACTCCACCGCCGGGGTCGGGCTGATCTCGCCGCCGCCGCACCACGACATCTACTCCATCGAGGATCTCGCCCAGCTGATCCACGACCTCAAGAACGCCAACGAGCACGCGCGCGTGCACGTGAAGCTCGTGAGTGAGCACGGGGTCGGCACGGTCGCCGCGGGCGTGTCCAAGGCGCACGCGGACGTCGTGCTGATCTCCGGGCACGACGGCGGCACCGGTGCCTCGCCGCTCAACTCGCTCAAGCACGCCGGCACGCCGTGGGAGGTCGGGCTCGCCGAGACGCAGCAGACGTTGCTGCTCAACGGTTTGCGCGACCGGATCACCGTGCAGGTGGACGGTGCGATGAAGACCGGGCGGGACGTGGTCATCGCGGCGCTGCTCGGGGCCGAGGAGTACGGGTTCGCCACCGCGCCGCTGATCGTGGCCGGCTGCGTGATGATGCGGGTGTGCCACCTGGACACCTGCCCGGTCGGCGTCGCGACGCAGAACCCGGTGCTGCGCGAGCGGTACACCGGGCAGGCCGAGCACGTGGTCAACTTCTTCCACTTCGTCGCGCACGAGGTGCGGGAGATGCTGGCCGAGCTCGGCTTCCACACGCTCGACGAGGCGATCGGGCACGCGGAGCTGCTCGACGTGGACGAGGCCGTGGAGCACTGGAAGGCCCGCGGGCTGGACCTGTCGCCGGTGTTCCTGGTGCCGGAGACCAGCTACGGCGGCGCCCGGCGGCGGGTCCGCGCCCAGGACCACGGGCTCGACCAGGCGCTGGACCGCACGCTCATCCAGCTCGCCGAGGCGGCGCTGGAGGACGCGCACCCGCTGAGCATCGAGCTTCCGGTGCGCAACGTGAACCGGACCGTCGGCACCCTGCTCGGCTCCGAGGTCACCCGCCGCTACGGCGGCGACGGGCTGCCCGACGACACCATCCACATCGGACTCCAGGGCTCGGCGGGCCAGTCGCTGGGCGCGTTCCTGCCGGCCGGCATCACGCTGGACCTGGTCGGCGACGCCAACGACTACGTCGGCAAGGGCCTGTCCGGCGGGCGGATCATCGTGCGGCCGCACCCCGACTCGGCGTTCGCGGCCGAGCAGCAGGTGATCGGCGGCAACGTGATCGCCTACGGCGCCACCGGCGGAGAGCTGTTCCTGCGCGGCCGGGTCGGCGAGCGGTTCTGTGTCCGGAACTCCGGCGCGGTGGCCGTGGCCGAGGGTGTCGGCGACCACGCGTTCGAGTACATGACCGGCGGCCGGGCGGTGGTGCTCGGCCCGACCGGGCGCAACCTCGCGGCAGGAATGTCCGGCGGCATCGCCTACGTGCTCGACCTGGACCCGCAGCTGGTCAACACGGCGATGGTCGACCTGCAGCGCCCGGGCGGCGAGGACCTGCGGTGGCTGCGCGAGATCGTCTCCGCGCACCACAAGAACACCGGATCGGCGGTAGCGGCGTCGCTGCTCGGCGACTGGACCCGGCGTGCGGCCTCGTTCACGAAGGTGATGCCGCGCGACTACCAGCGCGTGCTCGAGGCGATGCGGCTCGCCGCCGCCGAGGGGCGCGACATCGACGAGGCGGTCATGGAGGCTTCGCGTGGCTGACCCCAGCGGCTTTCTCAAGAACAACCGGAAGGACGCGCCGAAGCGGGCCAAGGCGGACCGGCTGGCGGACTGGCACGAGGTCTACGCGAACCTCGAGCCCACGGAGCGCGCCGAGCAGGTGCGCGCCCAGGCATCGCGGTGTATGGACTGCGGGATCCCGTTCTGTCACTCGGATTCCGCGGGGTGTCCACTCGGGAACCTGATCCCGGAGTGGAACGACCTGGTCCGGGTCGGCGACTGGTCGGCGGCGAGCGAGCGGCTGCACGCCACCAACAACTTCCCGGAGTTCACCGGGCGGCTGTGCCCGGCGCCGTGCGAGACCGCGTGCGTGCTGTCGATCTCCCCGATGTCCGGCGGACCGGTGGCGATCAAGCGCGTCGAGCAGGCCATCGCCGACGTGTCGTGGGACAAGGACCTGGTCCGCCCGTGGCAGGCGGCGGTGTCCTCGGGCAAGCGGGTGGCGGTCGTCGGCTCCGGCCCGGCCGGGCTCGCCGCGGCCCAGCAGCTGACCCGCGCCGGGCACGAGGTCACCGTGTACGAACGCGACGACCGGCTCGGCGGGCTGCTGCGCTATGGCATCCCCGAGTTCAAGATGGAGAAGAAGGTCCTCGACCGGCGGCTCGCGCAGCTGCGTTCCGAGGGCACCCGGTTCGTGACCGGCTGCGAGGTGGGCGGCGCCAAGCCGGGCGACCTCTCGGTCGAGACGCTGCGGTCCTCGTTCGACTCCGTGGTGCTCGCCGTCGGCGCGCTGCGCGGCCGGGACGCGCCGGACATCCCCGGGCGGTCGCTGTCCGGGGTGCACCTCGCGATGGAGCACCTGGTACCGGCCAACAAGGAGTGCGAGGGCGACGGGCCGACGTCGATCTCCGCCGCGGGCAAGCAGGTGCTGATCATCGGCGGCGGCGACACCGGGGCCGACTGCTACGGCACGGCGACCCGGCAGGGTGCGCTGTCGGTGACCCAGCTCGACCAGTACCCGCAGCCGCCGGACGCGCGCGACGACGACATCTCGCCGTGGCCGGTGTGGCCGTGGGTACTGCGGACCTACCCCGCGCACGAGGAGGCGGGGGAGCGGCGGTTCGCCGTGGCGGTCGAGGAGTTCGTCGGTGACTCGTCGGGTGCGGTGAGCTCGGTGCGGCTGCGCGAGGTCGTGGTGCGCAGGGACCCCGAGACGGGCGTCCGGGAGGTCTGCCCGGTGGGCGACCACGCCGAGGAGGTCCCCGCGGACCTGGTCCTGCTGGCGATCGGCTTCGAGGGTGTCGAACACATGCCGCTGCTGGACGGCCTCGGCCTGACGCTGACCCGCCGGGGCACCCTGTCCTGTGGCCCCGACTGGCAGACGCCCGCCGACGGGGTCTTCGTCTGCGGCGACGCGCACCGTGGCGCTTCCCTTGTGGTGTGGGCGATCGCGGAGGGCCGCTCGGTCGCCGGCGCGGTCGACGCGTACCTCACCGGCCACTCGGACCTGCCGTCTCCCGTCCACCCGACGGCGCTGCCGCTCGCGGTGGTCTGACCTCCGGGCCGGCACAACGGCGTGCCGGCCCGGCCCCCTTCGTGGCCCGGGTTCAGGTCAGGTTGAGCTGCCAGGAGACGCCGAAGCGGTCGTTGACCCAGCCGAACTTGGTGCTGAAGCCGTAGTCGGCGAGCGGCATCAGCTCCTGGCCCTTCTCGGCGAGCGCGGCGTAGAGCCGGTCGATCTCCCCCTCGTCGGCGGTGTCGACGTACAGCGAGACCGCGGGCGTGAACCCGAACGCGTGCTTCTCCGAGCTGTCGATGCACATGAACCGCTGCCCGGCGAGGGTGAAGGTGGCGTGCTGGACGGACCCTTCCGCGCCGGGCCCCTCGGCCCCGTACCGCATGATGGCGACGACCTCGGCGTCGAAGAGCGACAGGTAGAAGTTCATCGCCTCCTCGGCCTGCCCCTCGAACATGAGAAACGTGGTGATCTTCTGCATGGCTCTCCTAAAGTCCCATCTTATATAAGTCGAGACTGTAACAGAGGTCGGGCTAGTGTCGCGTGATCCTGTTCCTTTGCGTCCGCTGTGGATCAACGTGGCTTCTGGCAAGGCGGAGGAAAGTCGCTCGTACCGGGTTGTACTTGGGCTTTTCTCCAACGCAGCCAGGGGCCGCGTTGGCCGCAGCGGCGTAAAGGTTTCAGGGTCACGCGACACTAGTGTCCCCCGCCGGGAGTCTGTTGCTTGAGTCGGCGAGTCCAGGCTTCTGCTGGCAAAGGCGCCGGTTCGTCCTCGTACTGGGCCGTACTCGGGCGGATCGGCAACGCCGCCAGCGGGAAGCTGGGCCGGCGAATCGAGTGACGAACTTCCGGCGGGGGACACTAGATGTCGGCAAGGCGGTCCATCAGTCCCGCCGCCGCGTCCAGGTCCGCGGACAGCGGGCGGTCCGCCAGGTCCGGGTCGAGGACGGCGTCGGCCAGGTCGAAGGCCTCTCGGATCGGGAGGTCGATCAGGTCGGCGGGACGCATGCGCAGCGCGCGGACCGCCGCGACCAACTCGCACGCCAGGACGTGGCGGTAGGCGAGCGCCGCCTCGCCGGTCTGGCGGGCGGCCTGCGTCGCAAAGCTCGCGTGGTCCTCGACGCCCCGCGACACGACCGCGGTGCCGAGCGTCACCGGCAGCGCCGCCTGGCGCAGGGTCGCCAGGGCGTCGTGCGCCACTACTCCAGGATCATCACGCCCGAGCTCCCCGGCGGGCCGGCCGCCAGGAACGCCGGCAGGTCGGTGAACGACGGCTCCACCAGGTCGCCGAGCCGGGTCGCGGACAGCTCCGCCACGTGGTGGATCGTCGCGCGGGCCTGGTCCAGCGCGACCGCCACGTACGCCGTGTGGAAGTGGGCGTGGTGGAAGACGTCGCCGGCCGACAGGGACACCATCGGGTTCTCCGTCGCCGCGTTGATCTCGATCGTCAGTACGCCTCTCAGGTACTCGAGCGCGTCGAGCGCGGGGCCCTGCACCTGCGGGAACGCCCGCAGGCCGTACGGGTCCTGGATCCGCCGGCCGCGCTGGGGCACGCCGGCCATGCCGAGCAGGCGGCGCATCTCCGCCGCACAGCGCACCTGGCCGGGATGCGGGCGCGCCTCGTGCACGGGCGTCGCGTACGCCTCGGGGGAGCCGCCCAGGACCACATAGGACAGTGCGGCCACGGCGTGGCTGGCGCGGAGCAGCCGGTCGAGCTCCAGAGTGGACAGGACCGCGTCGGCCAGGGTGGCGGCGTTCGAGCTCATGAACGCGAGCGCGTCCGAGGTGTCCAGCGGCACCGGCGGCAGCGAGCCCGCGACCCACGGCCGCTCGCCGGACAGCGTCAGCGCGGTCTCGGCCAGCGCCGTGAGGTCGCCGGTGCCGATCGCCCCGGTGCGGTGCACGAGCGGGACGGCGCCCGTGGTCAGCGCCGTGGCCAGGGCGTCGAGCAGGCGGGGATGCGCGCCGGAGCCGCCGGCGGCCAGCTGGTTGAGCCGGATCAGCAACATCGCCCGCAGCTGGCGGACCGGCAACACCCCGCCGGTGCCGCCCGCGTGGCTACGCAGCAGCCGCCTGCCGTGCTCGGGCCCCGCGTCCTCGTCGACCGTGAGATCGCGGTTCGCCCCCACGCCGGTGGTCCGGCCGTAGATCTCCCGCCGCGCGGACAGCTCGGTCACCAGCGCCCACGCGTCCTCGGCGCGCTGCCGGGCCTCCGGCGTCACCCGCACCGCCAGGTCGTCGTCCGCGACCAGGGCGACGTCCGCGCAGGCCAGCGTCCGCCCGTCCACCACCAGCTCACGCTCAGCCATCGACGCTCCCGTACGAATACCGTCAACCGGCGCCATTGTGGACGCCCCGCGCCGGCAGCATCGCCCGGACGCCCGCGGACCCCGGTGCACACCTGGCCGCACGCCACGCTGTGCCACCTGCCGAGTCCGTTTGGGTAACCTCGCGCGCCCTACCTCGTTAGACCGGCGACAACCTATCCCCTGTACGGATGACCCTCGATGAGGTGATCCGGAAGGTAGGTACAGATGAAACGTATGTGGCGGACCGCCGTCGCCGTGGCGGCGAGCGGGCTGGCGGTGGCGATGTTCGCGAGCCCCACGGCCGCGGCCGCCCCCACCGGCGCCTCGGTGGCGGTGCACCAGGTCGGCACCGGCGACGCGGCGGCGAAGTGGACACCAGAGGCGATGCGCGACGCCATCCCGCTCGACCGGCTCCTGCCGAGGGCGGACGCGTCGAAGCTGACCCAGGACGTCCGGCGCGGCGCCCCGCAGGTGGTGCAGCCGACGAGCTCGCTGCTCAACGCGCTGCTGCCGCAGGTGTTCCCGGAGGGCGGCGGCGAGTGGACCGGCGGCGGCGCGGTCGAGTCGACCGCGGGTCGGGTCTTCTTCACCTACGGCGGGCGGCAGGCCTCGTGCAGCGGCAACGCGGTGACCAGCGGTAACAAGAGCGTCGTGATGACCGCGGGGCACTGTGTGAAGCTGGACGGCGCCTGGCACACCGACTGGGTGTTCGTCCCGGCCTACGACAACGGCAACGCCCCGTTCGGCACCTGGTCGGCACGGGCCACGATGGCCACGCCGCAGTGGGTGGCGAGCGAGGACATCAACTACGACGTCGGCGCGGCGGTGGTCAGCCCGCTGAACGGGCAGAGCCTCACCGACGTCGTCGGCGGCCAGGGCATCGCCTTCAACCAGGAACGCGGGCAGGACATGTACGCGTTCGGCTGGCCGGCGGCGGACCCGTACGACGGCACCGCGATGATCTACTGCAGCGGCACGACGTTCGACGCGTTCATCAGCGACGGCATCGGCATGACCTGTGACATGACCGGTGGCGCGAGCGGCGGGCCGTGGTTCCTGAGCTTCGACGAGGGAACCGGCGCCGGGATCCAGAACTCGGTGAACAGCTACAAGATCAATCTCATCTCGATCTGGATGTTCGGCCCGTACTTCGGGTCCGACGCCCAGGGTGTGTACAACACCGCGCAGGCCGCCTGAGTCCTGCACCAGCCGGCGGGCGGCACCTCGAGGGGTGCCACCCGCCGGTGCGTGGTGGCGCCTAGTCTGGCCGTGATGACCACGCTCCTCGACGACCTGCGCACCCTCGCCATGGTCAACTACGGCCACTTCACGTCCATGCGGGTCGACGACGGCCGGGTGCGCGGCCTGGGCCTGCACCTCGAACGGCTCGACCGCGACGCCCGCGAGGTGTTCGGCCGCGGCCTGGACGCGGGCCTGGTCTGCGACCGGATCCGCACGGCGGTCGACGGGCAGAAGGGCCCGCTCTACGCCAAGGTCAGCGTGTTCGTCAGGGACTTCGACGCGGGCGTCGCCGAGCACGAGCCGAGCCTGCTGGTGACCGTCCGCCCGCTGCCGGCGAGGTCCGGGTCGCTGCGGGTCGGCACCGTCGCGTACGAGCGGGACCTGCCGCGGGTCAAGCACGTCGGCACGTTCGGGTTGTTCCACCAGTTCCGGCTCGCGAAGCGGCGCGGGTACGACGACGCGCTGTTCGTCAACCGGGACGGCGAGATCAGTGAGGGCTCGGTCTGGAACGTGTGCTTCCTCGACGGTGAGACGGTGGTCTGGCCGAGCGCGCCCGCGCTGCCGGGCGTGGCGATGCACCTGCTGCGGGACGCGCTGACCGCGCGCGGGATCCCGGTCGAGACGAGGCCGGTGACACCGGCCGACCTGCCGCGGTTCCGGGCCGCGTTCGCCAGCAACGCGCTGGCCCCGGTCCAGGTGATCGAGTCCGTGGACGACGTGCGGTTCGACGGCGGCTACGCGTTCGCGAAGCTCATGGTCGAGGCCTACGAGGAGGTCCCGTGGGAGGCACTCTGACCACTCGGTTCGAGGGGTTCGGCGAGCACGCGGTCGACTTCTACGACGGGCTCGCCGCCGACAACTCCAAGTCGTACTGGACCGACAACAAGGCGACCTACCTGACCGACGTGCGGGCGCCGATGGAGGCGCTGCTCGCCGAGCTCACCGCCGAGTTCGCCACCGACTTCGGCTCCGCCACGGTCTTCCGGCCCTACCGCGACGTGCGGTTCGCCAAGGACAAGACGCCGTACAAGACGCACTGCGGCGGCGTCATCGAGCCAGGTCGCGGCGCAGGCGCCTACTACGTCGAGCTCGGCCCCGAGGGCGTGCGCACCGGCGGCGGCTGCTTCCACCTGCACGCCGACCAACTCGCCCGGTTCCGCACCGCGGTCGCCGAGGAGATCCACGGCGAGGCGCTGGGCAAGATCCTCACCAAGCTCGAGAAGGCGGGCTGGGAGATCAAGGGCGACCGGCTGGCCACGAAGCCGCGCGGGTATCCGGCCGACCATCCGCGGCTGGACCTGCTGCGCTACCGCTCGGTCTACGCGGCGCGGACCTGGCCGCCGGACGACGTGCTGCACGAGCGGGTCCTGCTCGACCGGGTGCGCAAGGCGTGGCGCGCCGTGCGCGCGTTCAACGAGTGGGCACGTGACCACGTAGGGATCACCGAGCAACCGCGGCGATAACTTTCTGGATCGATCCCGGTATTACTGCTCGGTACTTCGGGATCGTTCCAGGGAACAGCGCTAGGCTGCGTACCCGTGAGTCGACGAGCGAAGATTGTATGCACTCTGGGGCCTGCGACTGCCACCCCGGAGAAGGTGCGTGACCTGGTCGCGGCCGGCATGGACGTCGCCAGGATGAACTTCAGCCACGGCAGCCAGAGCGACCACAAGCAGGTCTACGACCTGGTGCGGGCCGCCTCCGACGAGTCCGGCCGGGCCGTCGGCATCATGGCCGACCTGCAGGGCCCCAAGATCCGCCTCGGCACGTTCGCCGGCGGCAAGGCCGAGTGGCGCGTCGGTGACGTGGTCCGGATCACCGTGGAGGACATCGAAGGCACCCACGACCGGGTATCCACCACCTACAAGGGCCTGTCCAGCGACGCGAGGCCGGGCGACCGGCTGCTGGTGGACGACGGCAACGTCGGCCTGACCGTGACCGCTGTCGAGGGCCCGGACGTGGTCTGCGAGGTCACCGAGGGCGGCAAGGTCAGCAACAACAAGGGCATCTCGCTTCCCGGCATGGACGTGTCGGTGCCGGCGATGTCGGAGAAGGACATCGAGGACCTGGAGTTCGCGCTGCAGCTCGGCGTGGACTTCGTGGCGCTGTCGTTCGTGCGGTCCCCGGCCGACATCGACCTGGTGCACCAGGTGATGGACCGGGTCGGCCACGGCCGGCTGCCGGTGATCGCCAAGCTGGAGAAGCCCGAGGCGGTCTCGAACCTCGAGGCGATCGTGCTGGCCTTCGACGGCGTGATGGTGGCCCGCGGCGACCTGGGCGTCGAGCTGCCGCTCGAGCAGGTGCCGCTGGTCCAGAAGCGGACGATCCAGATCGCGCGCGAGAACGCGAAGCCGGTGATCGTGGCGACCCAGATGCTGGAGTCCATGATCAACAACTCCCGGCCGACCCGGGCCGAGGTGTCCGATGTGGCGAACGCGGTGCTCGACGGCGCCGACGCGGTGATGCTGTCCGGCGAGTCCAGTGTCGGCCGCTACCCGATCGAGACCGTGCAGACCATGAGCCGGATCGTCGAGGCGGTCGAGGCCGAGTCCGTCGTGGTGCCGCCGCTGACCCACGTGCCGCGCACCAAGCGCGGTGTGCTGTCCTACGCGGCCCGCGACATCGGCGAGCGGCTCAACGCCAAGGCGCTGGTCGCGTTCACCCAGTCCGGTGACACCGTGCGGCGGCTCTCCCGCCTGCACACGCACCTGCCGCTGCTGGCGTTCACCCCGACCCCGGGCGTCCGCAGCCAGCTGACGCTGACCTGGGGCGTCGAGACGTTCATGGTGCCGGAGGTCGACTCGACCGACCTCATGGTGCGCCAGGTCGACACGTCGATGCTGTCGATCGGGCGGTACCAGCCGGGTGATCTCGTGGTCGTGGTCGCCGGGTCGCCGCCAGGGACCGTCGGCTCGACTAACCTCATCCGGGTCCACCGGCTCGGGGAGGAAGACCACGCCTGAGCCGGTCTGCCGGCATTAGGGGTGGGTGCATGACCGAAGCGGCTCGACAGGCGGCCGCGGACCTGGCCGAGCTGCGCGCCTGTTCCTCGGACGGAGCGGCGCGCGGCCAGCCGGTGCTCGACCGGCTGGTCGCGCTGCTCGACCTGGAGCGGATCGAGGAGAACATCTTCCGCGGGGTGAGTCCCGCGCCCTCGCCGGTCCGGGTGTTCGGCGGCCAGGTGGCCGGTCAGGCGCTCGTGGCCGCCGGCCGGACGGTTCCCGCCGAGCGCAAGGTCCACTCGTTGCACGCGTACTTCATCCGGCCCGGTGATCCGAGCATCCCGATCGTGTACGAGATCGACCGGATCCGGGACGGTCGCTCGTTCACGACCCGGCGGGTCACCGCCGTGCAGCGCGGGAAGGCGATCTTCGCGCTGTCCGCGTCGTTCCACGAGCCCGAGCCCGGGGTGGAGCACGCCGAGCCGATGCCGCCGGTGCCGGATCCCGACACGCTCCCGACCCGGGCCGAGCAGCTGGGGACGTTCGCCGACAAGCTGGGCGACCTCGCGAAGCTGCCCCGGCCGATCGACATCCGGTACGTGACCGAGCCGCCGTGGGAGCTGCGGGAGCGCGGGCCCAGCGAGGCGCGGTCGCAGGTGTGGATGCGTGCCGACGGCCGGCTGCCCGACGACGAGCTGCTGCACGTCTGCGTGCTGACCTACGCCTCGGACATGACCCTGCTCGACTCGATCCTGGTGCGGCACGGCGCCTACTGGGGGCTGGACAACGTCCTCGGCGCGAGCCTGGACCACGCGCTGTGGTTCCACCGCCCGTTCCGCGCGGACGAGTGGTTCCTCTACGACTGCGTCTCCCCGAGCGCCTCGGGTGCCCGCGGCCTGGCGACCGGCCGGTTCTTCGCCCAGGACGGCACCCTGATCGCAACCGTGGTCCAGGAAGGCCTCCTCCGCATCCTCGACTGACCCCGCGAGTCCAACCCCCAGAACCCGCGAGTCCCCCACTCGGGACGCGCGAGTCCCCTACTCGCGTGCCTGGCGCGGGCCCGAACGTCGGGCTCGGAGGTCCGGAGCGTTGGACTCGCGGTACCGGAGCGTTGGACTCGCGGGGTTGGGGGAATCGGGGTCCTCGGTGGTTGGTGATTGTCAGGAGGGCGGGGGAGTAGGAGGATTTCTCACCAACGTCCCTGCCATCCCCGGGAGTCGCCGTGGAAAGTCGTCGCTTACGCCTGTTAGTCCTGCTCACCGGGCTGGTCCTGCTCGTCGGCGGCTCGGTCTCGCCGGTGGCCGCCCAGGACCGGGGCGACCTCGGCGCCGACCTGGACGCCATCCTCGGCGATCCGGGGCTCGCCGGGGCCGACGTCGGGCTCGTGGTCCGGACGCTCGACGGCGAGGTCGTCTACCAGCGCAGTGGTGACCGCCGCCAGCAGCCCGCCTCCAACGCCAAGCTCGTCACCTCGGCCGCCGCCATGGAGATCCTCGGCGCCGACTACCGGTTCACCACCACCGTGGCCAGCCCCGCCCGGCAGCGTGGGCCGGTGCTCGACGGCGACCTCTACCTCAAGGGCACCGGCGACCCGACCATGCTCGCCGCCGACTACGACGCCCTCGCGAAGCAGGTCCGCGACCGCGGCATCACCTTCGTGCGCGGCAAGCTCGTCGCCGACGACACCTGGTTCGACGACACCCGCCTCGGCCTCGGCTGGGCCTGGGACGACGAGCCGTTCTACTACAACGCGCAGGTCTCGGCCCTCACCGCGGCGCCGGACGGCGACTTCGACGCCGGCTCGATCATCATCGAGGTGACCCCCGGCGCGAACGGGAAGAAGGCCACCGTCACCACCGAGCCGCCGACCGGCTACGTCACGATCGAGAGCTCCGCGACCACCGGCGCGCCCGGGTCGTCGAACACGATCTCGGTCGACCGCCGGCACGGGAACAACACCTTCACCGTCACCGGCTCGATCCCGGCGGGCGGCGCGGCGACCACCGAGTGGATGGCCGTCTGGGAGCCGACCGGCTACGCTGCCGAGCTCTTCCGGGACGCGTTGACGGCGCACGGCGTCCGGGTGCTCGGCCCGACGACCCGCGCCGCGACCCCCGCCGGCGCCAGGCCGCTGGCCACGCGTGACTCGATGCCGCTCCGCGAGCTCCTGGTCCCGTTCCTCAAACTCAGCAACAACCTGCACGCCGAGATCCTGACCAAGGCCATGGGCCGGGCCGCCGCGGACGAGGGCAGCTGGACCGCCGGCCGGAACGCGATCGCCGGCACGCTGCCGGGCTTCGGGGTCCAAGGCCGGCTGTCGCTCGTGGACGGCTCCGGCCTGTCCCGGATGGACCAGATCGCGCCGGACCAGCTGGCCGCGTTGCTCGCCGGCGCGGCGCGGCGGCCGTGGTTCCCGACCTGGTACGAGGCGCTGCCGATCGCCGGCAAGGCGGACCGGCTGGTCGGCGGCACGCTGCGCAGCCGCATGCGCGGCACCGCCGCCGAGGGCACCGTGCACGCCAAGACCGGCTCGCTGACCGGGGTGAGCGGCCTGTCCGGCTACGTCGACACCGCGGCCGGCGAGCGGCTGGTGTTCTCGATGGTGTCGAACAACTACATCGGCGTCGACGCGAAGAAGGTCGAGGACGCGGTCGCGATCCGGCTGGCGTCCGACGGGAGCACCGCGGCCGTGGCCCGGGCGCCGAGGGTCGAGCCGGGCGAGCGGCAGGGCGCCAACAACCGGGCGGACCTGGAGTGCAGCTGGGTCAAGGCCTGCTGAGACCCGAAAGCGTGACGGGCCCGGGATCAGTCGGGGGCTGATCCCGGGCCCGTCGCTTCGCCGGACGACCCAGGGGAGAAGTGGGGGAGACAGGTCGTCCGGGCACGAGTCGCGGGTTCGGGGGAGCCCCGCGCTCGTGGTCCGCGGTGTTCAGCAGCCGGGGGCCTTGAGCATGCCGAAGGTCGACGGCTCGGCGAGCACGATCGGCCTGCGCATCGGCGTGGTCACCTCGACGGCCGTCGGCTCGTCGTCGGTGGCCACGAGGCACAGGTGCGCGGACAGGTACGCGCGGCAGGGTGCGGGGGTGCGGCCAAACCTGGTGGTGCGGCAGCTCGGGCAGCGGCCGAACTGGTCGGGCTCGTGCTCGTCGAGCACGGCCTTGAGCGCCTCGACGAGGCGCGGGAGCTCGCTGCGCGCCATGGAGGCGGCGGTGCGCTCGTCGCCGAACTGTGCGCGGTGCGTGATGTCGGCCAGGTAGTCGGCCAGGGACGCCTCGAGCTGACCGAAGATCGGACTACTCACCGTGACTCCCTTGGGTCCGGCGGTAGCAGGGCGCTAACCTGACCACGTCCGAGTTGCGGCCTCGCGGTTCGTGCGTCAATTTGCAACCCCAGTGTGCTTTGGTCGGTGTGTCTTTGGCTGACGCCTAGGACTCGATTAGCAGCTTGCGACGAGACACCCGCAAATTGCAAGTTGCACTACCCGATCGGGTGATACGGATTGGGGTTCTGTGGAATTGATTACCGAGTGCATGCATCCTGTCCGTGGTTTCTGCGATTGCGCGGCGGTTGCCCGGCGTACGGATGAGAGCATCGACCCAGTCCAGTCCTCGACCGAGGTGAGGTGATCCGGGTGGCACGAGGTCCGAGCCCGACGGTGCGCCGCCGGCGGCTCGCCAGTGAGCTCCGCCGGCTCCGCGAGGCCGCCGAGCTGACCATCGACGAGGTCGGTGAGAAGCTCGAGTGCTCGGCGTCCAAGATCAGTCGCATCGAGACGGGCCACGTCGGGGTCACCCCCCGCGACGTCCGGGACATGCTCGAGGTCTACGGGATCGAGGACGACGAACGTGAGGCGCTCGTGCAGCTGTCGCGCGAGGCCCGCAAGAAGGGGTGGTGGCACGCCTACAACGAGGTGTTCACCGGCTCCTTCGTCGGCCTGGAGTCCGACGCGTCCTCTCTGCACACCCACCAGGCCTTGCTGGTCCCGGGCCTGATGCAGACCGAGGGCTACATGCGCGCGGTCATCCGCGCGATCCGCCCGGACGCGGGCGAGGCCGATGTGGAACGCCGGGTCACGGCACGGGTGACCAGGCAGAAACTGCTCACCGACCCGAACCCGCCCGCGTACTGGGCGGTGCTCGACGAGGCCGTGCTGCACCGCACGGTCGGCAGCCCGGAGATCATGCGGGCGCAGCTCGAGCGGCTGGTCGAGCTGGCGGCGCTGCCGCACGTCACGCTCCAGGTGGTGCCGTTCGCGGCCGGGGCCCATGCCGGCATGGAGTGTCCGTTCCTCATCCTGGGGTTCCCCGAACAGGCCGATCCCGATGTCGTGTATGTCGAGAACACCACATCTGGTGTCTACTTGGAACAGCCGTCGGACGTGCATCGGTATACGTTGATGTTCGACCATTTGCGTGCAGCGGCGTTGAAACCTGACGACACCGTTGTAATGGTTGAGCGGGCGGCCGACCGGCTCGCCTAGCGTCGATTTCGAGAGGAGCAGAGGGTGACCGTTTCTGACCTGACAGGCGCCATCTGGCGCAAGAGCAGCCGTAGCGGTGCGGGCAACGACTGTGTCGAGCTTGTCGTGGCCGGAATCGGCGCAGCCGTTCGTGACTCCAAGAACCCGGAAGCCGGCCACATCGCGTTCGAAGGAACCGGGTGGCACGCTTTCGTGGGAGTCCTGAAGGGGGGGCGTCTCGACAACGCCTGACGCGTCCCCCGGGCTGCGCCGGCTCTTTCACGGTTTTCCGACATCAATGATCATCGACTGATCACCTGGCAGGTGCTCTCCAGACCCTGGAGCACCGGCTTCTTTCCCGGCCTTACGCGGGCCTCAGCCCCGCGGGCCATCCCTTACCCCACCCCTTACCGGTATTCGCCGCTGGGTAAGGCCCTGCCCGCGCCAGCAGTGCGTGACCTTCCGATGCCCCGCGTCCGGCCTCAGGACGAGTCTCGACCTCAGCATCCAGCAGAGGAGATCGAGATGAACGTGACTCCGGAGATCGTCCGGGCCGAGATGGACTACCGGGTCGAGCGGGCCCTCGCCGGCACCGCCCTCAGGGCGCTGCGCAAAGTCGTTTCTGCTGATCATGGTGTGTGTTGAGGGTTTTGGTGCAGGCGGAGGATGGTGAAGATCAGGTGTGGGTTGTTGCGGATCTTTCGGATGGTGGCGGCGATTTTGGTGTGCCCGGTTTGAC